>NZ_JBQHTK010000003.1:0-221808 GCF_052065755.1 Bariatricus sp. HCP28S3_D3
GAGTAAATATCTTTATATCCAGAAAAGATGAGGATAAAAATATCGTGAGGATAAGCCGCAGACAATGTAGATCTTCTCAAGTCCGGAGATGTCACCTAACATGAGAGCTCCTGAAGCAGGCGGAATGTCCTGGTGAGCAGGACCGGATCTGCATCATTGCTGATGCGGACTGTGATATCCTTCATAGCAACTTCAATCGTATGTGAATTGTCAAGGTACGAGTTTTGCATCTGTGATGCTGTATGCTGTTCCGAAATGTGATCCGGAACAATGCCAATGGGAACCACGTCCTGTTTCGGGCGGGGAACCTCAAGATGACCATAATTCGGTGGTGGGATCTGATCCGCTGCTGCTTTCCGACAGCGGCTGACCCAGTTGTAAAAAGTGCTTACTGCAATGTCGTTCTCACGACACCAGTCAGCATCTGTCATGCCGCTCTGGCGGCATTCATTGATAAGCCTGATCTGTTCCGCCATCGGGACACGGGCTCTGCTAGTACCTGCCATAACCTATCCTCCATAATTGTAGTGAAATAGTCTAAATATCTATCGACTACAATTATAGGCAAAACTTGAGGATCAGGAAATCCGCAGGAATATTTGGCGCTTACTTTCTAAAGGAAACATATAAGAGTTCTGTAAATACTTTTTTCAAGAAATGTCTCCCATATGTAAGCAAGCTTGAAGAGAAAATGATGAATGAGAAAACAGTATGTACAAATGCCACTAATGTAACGGTGAATGGATTGTCAGCATACATTCGAAATACCAGCGTTTATGCTAATCTCATATGACTCCGACACTTTTTATACTCTGCAGACCTTTAACAAAAACAAATTTGTGCAAGAACTCTGCTGCGTTTTCATAATTGCCAACGTATATAAAATGCATCCCAAATAATTTTAATATTTCTATATATTTGACACGCTTTTCTACCATAATTGCTGATTTTGTCGTCCATGTTTTCCCAATTATTCATTCATTCTATTCAATAATTGTCTATTCATATTAGTTAAATATCTTTTTAAAATAAATCTATGAATGGGATTATATATGCATCTTGGCAAAAACAAGTATAGAATCCTTTGTATTTTAAAAATCATCCCGCGATGAACAACTTTTTTTTCATCATCTTTCCACGGCGATTGCTTCAAATAGCGGTTATATATATCATTTTGAGGATGAATACTACCTTTTTCCCACGGTCTTCCGGTCATTGCCCCCATACAATGATAAATAATCGGCGATTTATATGCTTCTTCAATTTGTTTTCTAGTACTAAAGTATTCATCCTTAAGATTATATATTTTAATTGATCCTTCAATACCGTATATATAAAATCCACTATTAAAATTATATTTCAAATGTAAATACTTTATCTTATTTCTAAATAACACATTGATAATATCCTGATCAACAGTAAAATACTTATTTCTCACATGAGATAAATGATATATTATTTTTTCTTCACATTTATACTCTCTCCAAAACTCTGTATTAATCAAAAGCACACCACAATTATAATATTTGTCATTCTGTGGTATATCAACCAAGCTTTTATATTCATTCAAAATACAATCGTACGTTGCTGCACAAACAGTCCCCTCCAGATCCATTTTCAACAATTCATCCAATGGTCCATTTATAATGGTATCACCATCCAACTGCAAAATTCTATCTGTGTTGTTATGTATCTCACCGACCCCAAAAAGTTTAAAATATGTGGTATAGGTATTTTTATATGGTTCAACATTTAACTGTTTCAATTTTTTCATAATATGATCCGTACCAACTATTATTAACTTTCTTTGATATTGATTTGCAAGTACTTGCATTTTTTTTAAGTTTATTTTGGAAATATTATCATTTAAAATGTACACATTTATTTCATCCAGATGTTTATTATTGATGAAAAGAGAGGTCATTGACACTCCCGTTAAATCAGCATAATTATCATTACTCTGATACAAAACGTTTAATACTTTTTTCATTTATCTATCCTTTCCTAAACAACAATTTCCCCCAACAGAACTTACTATACAAATTTATCAGAAAAATAATCAGCTTATTATTATATATTTTCTTCATTCCCAGTTCTTGTTTTATAAACCCATAATTAATATTATTATATCCTCTAACCATTATTTCATGAATAACGGCACATACAGAAGCTTTTCTCCTCGCCTTACCATCTTTAAAGTTCAAAGTTTTGGCCATCTCATATGTATGATAGTAAGAAGCTCTTATTGCATTATTACACACTTCCTGTTTCAATGATTGATTATCATACACACCTCTTGTAGCAAGTACTTGAGGTAAAAACCCGATTTTATAATAATAATTCATTTTCGAATTAAAAACAGAATCTGAATTTGGGAAATATGCATCTTCTGAACCACCAACTTTCATAACCTTTTCTTTATTTAAAAATAAACATGTTGATATAGCATATATATCTCTCATATTATCTTTCAGAGTAATTGGTATAATTCTTCCTTTACGTAAAATCAAAAATAAATTGATCAAGCCTTCAAATATTTTTCGAATTCTCCCTTTTTCCGGTTTAGCCTTTCTTTGATCATCAAAATCCACATATACTCCAATTAATCCATATTCATTCTTCGTTCTGTTTACGACCTTCATCATTTCAGAAAGATAATTTCTTTTCATTCTGTCATCATCATGTAATAAACAATACCATGGGGTTTTGCAGATTTCACAAGATCTATTCCAATTACCCGGTTCTCCAATATTTTCAACATGTCGATAATAAATAATGTTATCGTACTTAGAACAATATTCTTTCATAACACTATCTATCTCGGTTTTCATTCCAGAATCATCCATGACCAATATTTCATATATATCATCATAATCTTGATCTAGCGCACTCTCCAATGCATTAATCAGCCCTTCAACCCTTCTGTATGACAGAATAATAATGGATACTTTTGCCCGATTATTATGTTTGCCATATATAAGTTTCGTTGAAACATTATCATATTTTTTGAAACAACTCTCTTTAGAATTCCATTTCGAAAAATCTGTATTTTTGTTGATTGCCATCGTCTACTTCTCCTTATGATTATAAACAAAATTCTCTTTTTAAATAATATCTATACACACCTATGTACATAACACACTGAGAAAGCATAATTAAACAATAAATTCCAGTTGCTCCATTTAGTCCCCATGTTTTTATCATAAATTCAGAGCCTAGCAACCCTATAGCAGCTACAATGAGATTAATTGCAAATTGTATAAAAGTCTTTCGCAAAGTTGTAAGCGCCGTTGAGAAAATTATAGTAACTGCATATAGCGTGCCCCCTACCAAAATCCAAATCGAATTCTGCAAATACTCTCGCAGCTCTACACTATATACCATAGATAACAGATCAATTCCAAAAACTATCATTACCAAAACTGCCATTCCGCCTAATACCACCAACGCAAAAACCATTTTTCTAACTATTCTTCTGAATGCATTCTTATTCTTTTGATAATATGCATCTTTCATCATTTTTAAAAAAGGATTCAATATATATTGTCCACATAAACTAACTAATGTCGCAGGCATTAGAATAATCCCAAAAACAGCTTGTACTTCACTTGATACACATCCATCCATTGTATATTTCGGTGCATTCACAATATAAATCGACAAAAAATTAAAAAAGAACGCATACTTTCCACGATCAAACAGTTTGAATCCATGTATTATCTGAAGAACTTCATTCTGTTTCTCTGAATTTAAATTCTTGATATCATAAAAAGCAAAAATAATAGCCCAGATTACATTCATTACAACACACGAAAGCACCATATTTCTACTGAATAAATCCACAAATAAAAATCCAATAATACTAATTACTGCTTTTAAAAACATAGATATACCGGCTTTATATAAATTACCTTTAATTTGAAAAATTCCGTATATAGTATCACAGAATGCCTCCTGCGCTTTCAATATACAAAGAAGTAAAACTATCTGCAATTTATAACTACTATAATTCTGTGTAAAAACATAGATCAAGGCCGCTAACAGCATAAGCAACACACATAAAAATCTATGAAAAATATAATCTTTATTTGAATAATTTTGATTATCTGTTACTTGAAATGTTCTTCCCGCAAAAATACCGATTGTAAATAGCAGACATGCAAAAGAAAATGCAAACGTAAAAACACCTGCATCTTCTATGCCATTTACTCTTGTAACAATAATCATAAGGAAAAAAGACAGAAATGCATTACATGTCACGCCTAAAATATTCCAGATAAAATTCTTTTTCATAAGACTCTCTTTCATATCTATTTTCACCTTTCTGCGAAAGGCACCAATGCGGTTATGAAATCCTGTCCTGCTTTTCGCTTTTTATTCTATTTACTTCTGATATAATTCTTTTATAAGATTAACATACTACAGAATACATGGAGGTAAGTGGCGGGACTATATAGCGACAACCTCGCATATCTATATGTTGTCGGTCAGCCGTTAGGGCATCAATGAATGGCGAATTACAGTAGCCCATAAACTTATCTCTCCCCAAGTCGACTCGATTTTTCCAGATGACAGATCAATGTCAGTTTAATAACTACAAATTCACAGGAGGTTTTTATTGTCACGTGTCGAATTATAGTTCCCACCTACGGCGGCTTTACCGCAGGTTAATCCGGCATCTCCTTCATATCATCTATCCTAACATGATGTTTTTTACAGCACATTTTTATCTGCCCTATTGACCATTCTCTTCCTTTACCATATAGTCTTTTCGTTACCAATAGGAAAAGAGACAGAACACCCTTGACCACAGTTCGTTCTTTCTCTCTCATACCCAAGTGTTGCGAAACAACGCTAGTGCAGGGTCTCACCCTAATATATGGTTGCCTGTCCTTTAAACATTCACTCCGCATTGTTATGCAACTCTTATGATAAGAAAAAACTTACTGTTATGCAAGATAATTCGTATCAAAACCTCATCAAAATCTCTGTTTGAACCCTACATAGCTCTGTTTCGCACTGTATATACCGCTTAATGTGAACATGCTGCACGGTCATTTAGTGCACTGCTTCCGCCCGCTCAGTGCATCTATTCCGGTCTGTTGAACACTCCGGTTTTTTACTTCTATAATGAGAATATCACACATTTTGTGTGACTATCATTTACAGGAGGACGATAACCATGGTAGATTATCGCGAAATTCTAAGGTTTAAGAGTCTAAGAGTCTCAACTATTCTAATCTCGATATCGCATCAAGTGTCCACAGTTCTCGCAATACCATCCATGAGGCTTTGCTGACACCAAAGGTTTTAGCGATCTACATTTGTGTAAAATGATTCGAGGCATTGTCATCAAGTACTAATACTATTTAGCAACACTAAATTGTCGTTTTGCATGTATTTTATTATGAATAGTAGCATTATGTATCTTTTTATCCTCATCTGATAAAAGAATTATATGGTTTTTTTCTGGACATAGAATCACCTTGCCTTTTCTTTTATCATAACATATTGCCATAATTTACAACTTGTCAACGCACTAGTATAACGAAAATTAAGTTTTTGATAGTTTGACGCAGAATAATTCTGAGAGTGTTGCTTCCCAAACACAGATGTAGTGATGGCTACGTTGAGGCTTGGAAAGTAGTGCTATCAAGAAAATAGGCAAGTAAAACTGCCAATTAACTTTTGCTGCGATTGTATTGTGCTCGGCCTCCCACGCAGCTAACACTTCATGAAGCTTCGCAATATTTTCGATTCTTCGTGTCAAACGATGTTTTATTATTTCGGATGACAGATTTTAAGCTTTTTAATTGCTCATCCATAAATTCTATTTTAAACTTTGGGGGTCTTGCCATAGGAAATCACCGCCTTTTATATATTATACCAGAGAACGACAATAATAGCCAAAAATATTTAGCTAAATATCAACATGCCAGCACACTGGTACAACATACCGAAAGCTTTTATGGAATAATAATTTTTATAATCGGTATTCTTTGCAAAACTTTTACGATTAATAATGACACTACATATACTATTAAAACACCAATAGTTCTCCACTGCCACACATTAGTATTTATACCACAAAAATCACTTAACATATGTAAAACAAAAATATGCGTAAGATATATTCCAAAACTAGCACTAGCAATCTGTACTATCACATTATACATTTTTTCATTACGTTTCAATGAATCCCAATTATTATATTTAAAAAATACAAAGACTGCAGTTGCCAATGCCACAGAAGGCCAATTCAAATATCCCCAGAATATTCTGTTTATTTCATTATATCGTTGGGATAAATACAATGTCCCTCCATACCTTGCCAATATTCCTATGATCCCCAACACATAAATTACTAATCTCGTTCGTTTCGAAAACTCAACTTTAGACAGTAGATAACCTTCTATTACAAAAATTATATATCCTCCCGTCAAAGGAAAACTTAGTGCCGAATTAAACTCAACACTAAAAACTTTACACAAAAACGGTAAAATCGATATTGTAATAATTCCAGCTCCAAACATATACCATAAATATTTCTCTGATTTCTCAATCAGACATGTCAAAACCGGTATACACATATATACCGCAAATAGTGGCAAAAAAAACCAGTATATATTCTCAAATTTACTTGTTAAAAACATTGAAAGGAATTCATTCACTGAAAGACTACCAATATCTATAACTCCTGTTATACACTTATAAAAACATGCAATCATACTCCATATACAAAACGGTATCAAAGTTTTTAATACTCTCTTTTTTATAAAAACATATGTTGAATACTTGCTGCGATAGTTCATCAAAGTTGCGCCAGATATCATAAAAAAGATTGGTACTGCCCAATAAGCCAGTACTTCTACCATTAAGGCCTGTTTCCATGCCATCGAATCGGAATAATAATGTACGATTCCATTGCAATGCATTGCCACAACACAAAAACTCGCAGTAATATTTAATAAATCATAATAAAAAATTCTACTACTGTTCTTCATATCCTCACTAATTTCCTTTACAGTAAATTTTTGCAAAAAGCCCAAGCAAATGCAACTTTCTTAGCCATAAAAATACAAACTCCAGCCATTTCTAGCCCGTTTATTCTGGTCACAACGATCATATTGAGGTTAAAGAATTTAACGTACTTCCCGCCAAATTCCACAGGAAATTCTTTTGAAACTGGCGTGCTATACTATTCATCTTTTTCATATAAAGCAATCTCCTGTGCAAGATTTTTAATACGAACTGATAATCGTGATACTACAATCGTCAGAATAAATATAATAACTAACGAAAAACAAAATCCCAGAAAAAAGAGCATATTAACCGGTGATGCAATTCCTAACTGCGCAGCGAGAACGTCCATTAACTTCGGGACGCAGTCCATCACCAACACGATTCCTCCAACTATCAGCCACATCAATGCATATTTCAATTCAATTTGTTTTTTTCTAACTAAATTAATAATAAACACAAAACTCAAAATCATTAACACAACTACTATTATCTGAAGTCTTATCGTCATCATTTTTCATTCCCTCTAACGTATCTTTTCTATAACAATTGCAAGTGTTACTTTAATCATATAATATACTGATTTGAATGGAGATATCGAAGACACACCACCTTGTCTTTGTTTCATAATTACTGGTATTTCTCTGACATCACATCCTCTTTTTATTATTGCAACAACGCTTTCTGGTTCTGGATAATCCTTTGGATAATCCTTTACGAACATCTCAATGACCTTTCGATTTACCATTCTAAGTCCAGATGTCGGATCAGTTATAGTTACTCCCGTCAAAAGTTTTATAAGTTTTGTAAAATAAATAATTCCGACTCTACGTATCATTGATGACTGAAATCCTTCTTTGGCAATAAATCTTGATCCAATTACCATATCAAGTTCCTTATCGCACAATTCATCAAACATCATTTCTAAATATTTCGGATCATGTTGCCCATCACCATCAACTTGCACAACCACATCGTAATCATGACGTAGTGCATATTTATACCCTGTCTGAACAGCTCCCCCTATTCCTAAGTTAATTGGGAGATTTACAACACGATATCCTTTTTCTTCGCATATCTTTCTTGTTGAATCAGTAGAGCAGTCATTAATAATGACATAGTCAAATCCCGGCGCATCTTTCTTTATATTTTCAACAGTTCTTTCAATATTAACTTCTTCATTAAAAGCTGGTATAATAATCAGCTTTTTCATCGTACTCTTGTTATAACTCATTAGATTTCTCACCACTTGAATATAATTTAACTAATATCTTCGCCAGCCACTTTGGCCAGAATTTGCAATACATAACAAAATCTTCTTTTACCCTTTCATTATCTTGAATGATATGGCTTGTCTCTGAATCTTCATGAATACGATGTCCCATCAGAATCCTTTTATTGTAAATAAAAGAGCCTTTCACTCTAGAAAGCATCTCCCATGCTTCCCAATCTTCACAAGAACGAAATCCGGTTTGAAAAACTGTTTCAGGAAGATTATTACGTACGAATGTCACTGACGGGCAACAGATAGGACATCCTAATGATAAAATTCTTCTTCTTACAAATCTACTATTCTGAAAGAATCGCACTTGCAATGGACTCAACATGAATCTTTTTATATTTAACAACTGATTTTGTGTAACTTTGACTCCATTTCTTATTTCAGCATAATTTGTAAAGTATATTAACGGTCTTTTCTTCTTTGCCATACATCTTAACATTTCTTCAGTATAGTTTTCAAAATACACATCGTCCTGATGTGCTAGAGTTATATACGTCGTTGTTGCCAGATGGTATCCAAAATTCCAATCCTGCACAATACCACCTTGTCCTTCATTAATATACAATGGAATACTATATTTCTGTGCCAGATTACTGATAAACTCGTTCGGAGTTGACGTAATCATAATAATCTGACTTTTTACAGTCTGATTTTTCAAGGACTGAATACACTTTTCCAAATAATTACTTTTTTTATAAGCACATATTACAAATGTATGCTTTTCACCTGTATTCATTTTTTGCACCTCTTCACCCTTTTTATTATATCAGAAATATTTATTACGGATTTTATTTTATAAGTTATTCATTTTATCACACAATTTCTGAATTTTTTAGTGCGATTATCTTGCTATAACAGTTTCAAATATCGTACAGACAGTTAAGAATTGTAAGCAAAATACACCTATTGCCAATTGACCGGTAATATCTTTTTTTACAACAATACTTCGAGTCTGCAAGCAAATAAATACTAGTGGAAGAAATGGTAAAAAATACCGTCCCTGCACTCCATATATACATGGTGATAAAATATTCGTGCAATCTTTTGCCAAATTAAATCCTAATAAAATCAAACAGAATATGCCTAAACTTATTACACTGAACAAAGCTTTTTCTTTAAAACTAGGAATGGTTTCATTTTCCTTTATTACTAATGCTAATGTTAATAAAATATAAAAACCTACAATCACTAATAGCGATATCTCAATTTTACTATAAGATTTATATCCCCCAAAAACCTGTTCTAAATAAAATACACTCCTCTCACGAATAGTATTCGCCCATAAAACAATAGTCTTTAAAGGATTACTCACTATAGTACTCAATGTATATCCAGCAACTCCATCTTCATTAACGTAGCTATTAGCCATGCTTTGTACCGTTTCTTGCCTGCCCCAAATTAATGTTAAAACGTTCATTAATAACAATGCAATTTTTACTCCATATGCCTTCATCGAATTTTGAGATATTTTATTATTAGGAATTAATATAATCAAAAATACCAATAAGATATATACCACTTTTATCGGGGTAAAGCAAATACTCGTTAAGGCAAGTACTACCCAATCCCCTATTTTAGTCTGTTTCTTTTCATAAGCCAGATATAGAGTATACGCAATAAACAAAAAAGCACAACTATTTAACATGCTGTCATATGAAAAAGAAGCTGCGGCTTGAATTGCTGTCGGTCCCAACATTAAAATCATTAATGCTCTCTTACCAAAAGGTATCAGTTTTATCGAGTAATACCCAAAAACCATATAACTGATTAGCGCTAGCAATCGTCCCAGCAATAACAAACTAACATTACTAAATCTTAAGATTCTAGCAATACATATACCAATTATTTGTGGTATATAGGCAAAAGGTGGTACTCCACCCAATAATGAACATCTTAATGAAACAAACTCTTTATTTGTATCTTCATTGAAAAATGGTGAACTAAATATCAAATTATATGAATACTGTCTTGTAGTGATTTCATTCGGTGTAAAGTATAAATCGCATTCACGCACAAGAATATTTCCCTCTTCATCTACGGTAGGCTCTCCTAACAACTCACTTGCATAATAATATGCAGTCCCTACATGAAAATGTTCATCAGGACATGCATACGGACTCCAAAAAACAGTATACAATACCCCAAAAACAGTACAAATAATAACAAACAATGTTTCTATTTTCCACTTTTTTTTCATTATTCCATAACATATTATGGCATACACAATAGAGAGGATCAAATAAACAAGAAGGTAAATATATACCATATTACTTGAAGCAATGCCACTAATATATGTTGCAATCTCATACTCCATTTTCGAATCATCTTCATACAGCTTTATTTGATCTATATTCCATTGTGATAATATAAATGAAGCCGTTCCGTCTATATACTCTTCATTATGATTAATGCAAATCGAAATAACGTCATCTCTCTCTACAGTCACAGGCGTTGTAAAAATAATCGTAACAGCCTCTTGATCCGAATTTTCAAATACTATTTCTTCTTCCTGTATTATTTCGTCGTTTATTTTTATGCTAATCAAAATCTTACTATCTGGATTTGCGTTCTTGCACTTAATAGGTATTTGTATACGATATATTTCCCCCTCAATCCCTGTGATATCTTGATGGATACTATTACCCAATGATTCAATTGAAATAGAATTATCCGTTGAAAAATTTGTCAACAGAAGCTTCTCCCCTTTACTGTTTGGCAATACAACACGAACTAAACCCGCAAGTAATACAGCAGATAACACAAGATAAATAATACTTGCATATATTATGCTTTTTCTAGTTTCCAGTCTATATAATATATTTTTACTTATCTGTTCATGATTCTTCTTTCTCATTTTACCTTTTTCCCAATCACTCAAATGTTTAATGTATTTCTCCTACAATGAAAATACATGCTCATTTTTAATTTGCAAAGCTTAAAACGGTTTTCTTCATACCTTCAGCCAAACAAACTTTTGGCGTCCAACCTAAATCTTCTATCTTTTTAGTTGACAATACAGTTCTTCCCATTTTACTATAGCCAAGACTCATTTGTTCTGGAATATCAAATATTACTTTTAATTTTCTTTCTGGGAATAATCTAACCAACATTTGTGCAACTTCACGTATTGGCTTTGGTTCTCTTTCATTTGCCACATTATATGCTTCCCCTGATGGAGAATTCAGCATGGTGAGAAACATCGCACTTACTGCATCCGTAATATAACAAAAAGCTCTCACTGCATCCCCAGTACTTTTCAAAACAATATTTCTTTCGTTCACTACATCTGAAATAAAATCTGCCATTACGCGTCCATCATTATTAATTATCATTCCCGGTCCATAAGAATGAGCAATTCTAAGAACTACAGACTCAACTCCAAACTGATAATAGTAACTCTTTAAAATGCTCTCAGCAATTCTTTTGCTTTCAGGATAACATGCTCTACGTTCCATAGGGTCAAGACAGCCAAATATGTCTTCTTCTATCGCCTCTACGTTATCTAGCATTTTTCCATATACTTCTCTAGTTGAAGTATACACAACACGAACTCCTGAATTCTTTCTGGCTAATTCCATTACATTCATTGTTCCAATTGTATTCGCTTTAATAATCCCAACCGGATCATCTAAAATATATCTCGGACTTGCATTCCCTGCAGCATGTATAATATAATCAATTCTACCATCATATCTGATTTCATCACAAACATCCTGTACCAAAAATTCAAAATTTGAATCATTCTCATATTTTGAGAATTTTTCTAACGCCTTTTCCTTATTTCTTACCAATGCCAACACACGTATTCCATATCCCTCAGTTTCATTCAAATACATACAAAAATGCACGACATATGCCGCAAGCATTCCTGTTGCCCCCGTAACAAGTATTGTTTTATTACGCATTTTTTCATAAGGAATATTTTCTTGTTTTAGCAAACGCATATCATCTAATATGATAGTATATCCACAGTTCATCATACTTCTCCTCGCTCTAATCACCAAAAAGCTGTGACTGTTCTCTTGCTTCAAACAGTCCCTTAAACGTATAAAAATCCATTGGAGTTGTTATCTTTATATTCTCCATAGGTCCTTCAACAACCGATAGATTATGACCATAATAGCGCATCATCGATGCTGAATCAATAAAATCATGTTTCCCCGCCTTAATTGCGTTTTCGTGCGCCCTCATAATATCTTCAAGATAAAAACATTGAGGTGCTCTTGCCATCAAACATTGTGAACGCTCTAACACATTTTGAATCATTTTATCTTCATTTAGAGTAATGATGGTTTCAATTGCAGGTGCAACTGTAATTGCATTCTTATTTGCTCTAACACATTCAATACATTCTGTAATGATTTTTTCGTTAATCAGCGGTCTTACACCATCATGTATTAAAACAATATTGTTTTCAGAATCACCGATTTCTTCTGCCGCCTTTAAACCAGCATAAATAGAATCCTGTCCTGTTATTCCGCCAGGTACGATTTTTGCCACTTTCTTCAAACAATATTTTTCAACCAATTCTTTCAAAAATGGAATCCATTCTTCGACACAAGCTATAACAATTTTATCAATCTGCTCATGATCTTCAAAATGTTCTAGAGTATAAATTATAATTTCTTTCCCATATAATTTCAAAAATTGTTTAGGTAATGCTCTACTATTCATACGCTTACCTATTCCACCTGCAAAAATCACCGCAATATTCATAGCCCAATCACCTTTTTTTCTTTTTATATACTATATAATGATTATAAATTCTAGATAAATACACTATAGTACTGATCCATTTCAAATGAATTAAAACAGAAAGCATTTTCTGAGTCATTCGAAATTTTTTTCGAACTACTTTATTTCCTAATTCCTTCATTTCTTCTTCTTCAAGAAAAGTTCTAACATATTCACATTCTTCTTTTAGACTATATTCACATTTCGGACGTTCAAATAGCAACAAGAATTCAATCAAATATTCCATAGCTCGATTATTCCAATCAAGTTCTCCCTTAACTTTTCCTTTAAGTTTTTCAAACATCTTTTTTTCAGATTTCATTGCTTTTGTAACACCAATAATCTGATTAACATGAAAATTGCTCGAAGTACTATGAGATGTTCTCTGATAATGAATATATTTTACATCTGACATGACATAAATATTTTCACACATATCAAGTAATTGATAATTAAAAATCCAGTCTTCATAACCCTTAACCACTTCTTCATCAAACAATAATTCTGACGATTTCAAGAATTTGTTTTCATATAATCCATTCCATATCATATTAAAAAAGCCATCTTCTTTTAACATATAAAACTGTTTTGCTTCAAATGACCTATTTAAATCAAATTTTCCACTCTTCCTAAAAGTTCGTACTCTTCCTTCCTGAATATTGTTATGCCAATCCTCAACAACTCTGTATCCATATTTTACAACTTTACACGAATTCTCTTTTGCATTCCTATAAGCACTATCCAGTAAATCCTCCAAGTATTCATCATCATTGTCAATAAATGCCACATATTCACCGATAGCGTGCCTAATTCCAACATTTCTTGTATAAGATATCCCATGATTCTCATGATGAAACACTTTAATTCTTGGGTCTTCTCCAGCATATTTTTCGCAAATATGCAAACTACTGTCAGTAGATCCATCATCAATCAGCAATAATTCCCAGTCCGAAAGAGTTTGTTTTAGAATGCTTTCAATAGCTGTATGTATGTATTTTTCTGAATTATATACTGGCATTATCACGCTTACTTTAACCATTCTTCTTCCTTCCCACTATGCATTTACTAATAATTTTCTTTATATCAATATCCCAAAGATATAGATTAACCAAGCCATAAATAACCATGCCAATTATACCAACAGTTAAAATATATACAATACCATTCAAATTGAAATAATACCTGATTAGAAACCATACTATTACAATTCCGTTACAACTAATTACATATTTCATGATATCTCTTTTCATTTCCGATAAATCAATGTATTTCTTTGCTGCTTTAGACGATACTAGAAACATAACCAATTCAGCAATCATTGTCGTTAGTGATGCGCCTATAAAACTCATTTTAGGAATCATCACAAAATTTAGCAAAAGATTTACTACAGCAGATGTTATCGATGCTTTCAAAATCTCTTTCTCTTTTCCATTCGGGAGCAAAACTGATGTAGTCATAAATGAAGCCATAGAGGAAAAGACCAGGGAAAGACTTAAAATTCTAAGAGCTCCAGCAGCTAAAACATATTTCTCACCTGCTATAAATATAATGATCTCCTTAGACAACAATCCACTTAATAGACACAAAGGAAGAACCATCGACAATACAACATTAAATATTAATTTCATAAGTCTTTTCGATTCTTTTGCGTCTTCTTTTCCACTTAATGCTGAAAGACGCGGTACGGTTACTATTATTATTGCAGCAACAACATTTTTAAAAATGTTATATATTTTTACTGCCGCACTATAAAGGCCATTATCATATGCCCCCTTCATAATATTTAACATTGTAGAATCAACATTAACATATATAACTGTGGCTACGCTAATAGCAAACAACATCATAATCGGTTTAATATGTTTCTTCCACTCAATATGAAATGTAAATTTCAGCTTACAGTATTTCTTTATATAAAACCAATTAGGAATGGCTGCACCTACACTTGAAAATGTTAAAATACCTACATATACTAAATAATCATTTTTATTCTTAATCAGTGTTAACATTAATACAAGCGCGATAAACTGAATAATGATGTTTCTTATTGTAATATATACAAAATCCTCATAAATGGAATTAATCCAATCCACAACAAAGGTTGTTCCCACAGTAATTATGCTAAATATGGATAAAATTTTACCATAACTATGCAAATACGGAGTAAAATAATACACCATAGTCAACCCTAATAACGCTACGAATGTCATTATCAGATTAAGTGAAAACATTTGATTTGCAAAATTTGAAAACTTCACTTTATTATCTCGTATTTTCGCCCCTTCTCGTATTGCATAATTTGCTATTCCCAGCCCCGCAATTAAATTCACATAATTAATAATTGATCTCGAGAACTCAATATTTCCCATATCTTTTACTTCAAGGATTCTAACCACATATGGATACGTAATCAGTGGAAATATAATTGAAGCACAAGTTTTAAAAATATTAAACAATGCATTTACAGCTATTGACTTTTTTTTCATTATCGTATCCAATCACTTCCTAAACAAGTCGTTTCAAAATATAAGCAAATTGTTTTCCGGTATTCTCCCAGCTAAGATCTTTCATACAATCCATTGCATTTTCATGCAAAATTCTAAGGTTGTCTGGATGTTCAATATTTTTCTTGATCTTGTGATATAAATCATCAGCCGAAAAAGTTGTTAATATAGCAGATTCCTTTTCAAAGAAATATGGAAAAGTTCCGTCTGCAAATTCAATAACCGGAAGCCCTGTTGCCAACATTTCAAAAGGAACCAATGATATATTTGTCATAGATGATACCATTCCAAAATCTGCTTTACTATATAATTCCATTAATTCAGCTTTTGATAATTTACCTAGATTTTCTCCTAACTCAGCTGGAATTTTTTCTATTCCGCCATAAAAAGAGATTTTGAGATTAATTCCATCTCTCTTCAGCTTTTCTTTCACTTTTTTTAACATCAAGGGAATAAGCGTTGGCAATCTACGTCCAGCTTTTTTCAAATATACTACTAGATGAATCACTTTTTTCTTGTTATATTCCATATAATTTCTTTCCACAAGATGATACTCACTTTTTTCATATGGAAAATCAATATAATCAATTAAAGTTTCTACATTGACATTTCTCTCTATTTCTCGCTTATTCCAATTTCCAAGACTTACCATATGCAATCCAAGCTCATAAGTCTTTTTTGCCAATATATACCTTTCACCATCTTCGCAAAAATATGGTTCATAGTCTTGAACAAAATACATCTTATATCCATTCATACGTGTAACTGTATATACCGACTTCCAATCTGTCGCAATTATTACATCATAGCAATCATTTACAGCTTCTTTTGTGACCATTATTCCTTTGTAATTTTCTAAATTAATATGGGCATTTTCCTCGATCTCTTTTTTGCTTTGACTACTTAATGAAATATATTTCACATCAAAGTTCTCATTGCACAATGCAGTACCTATTCTTAATATAGAAGTCATCCCCCCCGCATGAGCTGCAACATAACTCGTAACAATAGCCACTTTGTCGACTTTATCCGGTAAAACGTTATCCACATTTTCGAATGTTTCATTTTTTATCAGATTCTCAATCTGTTGTGTTAGTTTCTTTTCTTTATATGTTTTTAAATACTCTACAATAATCTTTTTCATCTTCATTTAACTAAAGCAATTTGCATTATGCTTCCTTCCTATAATTTTTGTTTTTATCAATTAGCTAAATATACTTTGGTATGGCGAAATAGACCATACATCAAATGTCATCACAAAATACCACAGGTAAAATGCTAATAATAATGAGTAAAAAATCCACTTTCTGATTCGATTTTGATCTTCTTCCAATAATTGAGGAACATACACAATACTCGGAATAAAAAAATAATATACAAATCTTTTATACTCAGGAAGCCAGCTCCCAACCAAAACTATCATACTACTGATATACATACAGTTCTTAAAAACCATATTACTATTGCCCATTTTTTCATACAAAATACTAATCACCAGTGGAAACAATATCAATCCTAAATACATAGCTGTAACTTGAAAGCCTCGAGTCACAAAATTCGTATTCAAATAACGAGGTAAAAATGTAGCAAATAACCACGTCATTATTTCTGAATAAAATAGATTAAATGGCAATAATATAATTATACCTATAACATAAGCTGAACTTCTCCATTTTTTACCAAGTATCCAATAAAATGGAATCATTATCAATGCTGTAAAATGAAATGCTGAAGCCAAACCTATACATACAAAATACTTTAACGGTTCTTTTGATGATATATAAGAATACCCCAAAAACACTAACATAACTGCGACAAATTGTCTAATCTGATGTAATCCAAGTGTTGCAAAGTAACCGTTTAAATAAAACATTAAGTAGCTTACTGCATAGTTACTTGAATACTTTTTTATACAAGCAATTAGTAAGGAATAAGAAATTGCAGAATAAATAACAAATACCCATTGAAAGCCAAGTCCTAATTTGTTCAAGATCAAACATATTAATTTATATGTAAAATCAACTTCTTGGTTTTGCCCAGATATTATTCTTTGAAAATACACATAATAATTCGTATAATCCGTACCTACGTTTTTCATTAAAGAATTAATTAAAAACATAGGAAGAAACGTTAAAATTGCAAAAACCAAACACTGTATTTGCACACTACGTCTGCTTTTTGTTGTCATATTACTCGTCATCTGCTTTTGTCTTTCGCACCAAAGCCAAGCAAAAAAGACAGTAAAAGCTATCATTAGATTATATGTTTTAATAAGTCATCATCCTTTTTTAATCTATTGCTATAATCCCAGAAATTGGAATATTTTTTTCATTCCAATAATTAATGTTTTGTTCTATTTCATACTTTAGTGATTTACCAAATTTTTCAAGGAATAGCACTTTTACGTTATCTGTCTGCTGCATTATTTTGCACACATCCGATTCATTTTCAAAAACAATGTATTTTTTTGTATTTAAATTCAATTTTTCTACAAACTCATTTATTTCCGGATCCCCACTCGTTCCAACCACAATAACATTTTGGGTATCACCGAAATAACTATCTATTCTTGTTATAAGCTGAGAAGTACCAGTGCAATCCCATTTATACCCTTCTAAAATACAATAAACTTTTCCCCAGAACTTCTTACATTTTTTTCGAGATGAAAAACCAAATCCTAACATTGGCAAATTGTATTTTTTTATATCACTCACTGTATATAGTTTTCTTGACATCATATATGCAAAGAATAACACTATTATAGAAGCAAAAACTCCAATCACCCCTCCCCATACAAGACCTTTGAGAGTCTGAATGATTACATATTTCATAGTAATCTTACTATTTGAACTTATATTGTTAACAACACGAGTAGTTTGTGCTCCTGCACTTGCTGCAGGCAATTCATACAGTACTGTTTCTCCTAAGATGGAATACTCAAATTCTCCTATTTCATCCTTAACTAACTCAGTTGTTTTGTTTGCATAATCATATGCAATTTTTTTTGCAAGCTCTTCGTCTGAAGATTTGAATCCCATTGTAATAATATGCTCTGAAGAGTTATCTGCACCTATCGTTTTTGCAATAGTATTTAATTCCACACCATCCACAAGAAACTGTCCCCAAAAATCCACTTTCTTATATGGATATTTCAATTCTTTATCAAGTATATAGCCATATTCATGTAGTTTTTTCTTTCTTATCTGAACTTCTTGCGCTTCTTCATCGTACCAGTTCTCATACATTTCTTCCAAAACATTTTCGTTAATACCAAGTTTTCGATATCCCTCAATATATCGTTGTGTCTCATCTACAACAACACCATTTACATTTTGATAAACCGGCTCAATCTGAATATTGACAAGAACTTTACTCCAAACTGGTTCATCCTCACTATATACTTTCTCTTCCACCTCTCCTGATTGATTCAGAAACTCCCTAAACAATCCAATACCACGATTCCCGGCATACCCAACAGCCAATAATATTACAATTATTAAAAAGCTTTTCCACTTTCTCATCAAAAAGACGATGAAATCATTTATATCATAAAAATTATCCATACTTTTCATGTGCGATGGTTATAGAAGCAAAAACAACATATCCTTTCGTTTATTTGTTATTTAATACATTCAGATACTGTGAATTTTTAATTCTGTTCTATATCTTGACTCCTTTAAAAATATCTATGATGGCTTCTATATGCTGTTTTCCTAACTTGCACCATTTGTCCAAGCCAGCATCATCATAGTTCTTTTTTAACTTGACACTAAGGTGTTCTCTTATTGTAATGTCAATTTATATATCTTCTCCGCAATTATCTCACAAGCTCGTCCAGTTTCTTTATTTCCCAGTAACTCATGATGCTCATCAATTTTTAATTCGTTTTTAGCCTCATCAAATTGTTTTATTCTTTCGCATAATTCATCATTTGACAAGGCCAAAGGAAATGCCCAAGTCATAGGATCTGTATAAAAACTTCTTTCTTTTTGATATTCATCCAAATCTGGCACAAAAAGAAATCCCGGCTTATATGTCAGAGAAAAATCCCAAATTGTCGAAGAATAATCTGTTATAAAAGCATCACATGCATACAGTAATTCCTGCATATCTGGATATCCACTTGCATCAATGCAATTTTGTATTTTAAGATCTTTCACAAAATGATGTTTTCTCATGAGCATTACCCATCTCCCGCCAAACCTATTTTCTAAAGCATTCACACACTTAGAAACATCTAACTGGGAATGAAAGCTTGCCTCATTCTCTTCGCCACGATAAGTAGGCGCAAACAATACTAATTTAACATCTTTATCCACTCCAAAAAACTTCTTCACTTTTTCTGTAACATCGTAATCTGCACCTCGAATAAGGATATCGTTTCTTGGCATTCCACATTCCAAAAATCTTTCCCTTGGAACCATCTTTGCAGTGGACATCACTTCCGAAAACTTTTCACACCCAGAAATAAAAATATCCGTTCTCTGACCACAGATTTTATTAATTTTCAAATCAACCGGATGCTGATCTGTAACAAAATCAACCCCGCTTTTTTTATATGCGCCGCCTCCATGCCAAGTATTTATAAAAATTTGCTGTTTTCTTTTCGGCAAAAAGCTCCCAAATCCATCATTGCTGATAAGCACTTTAGACGTCAGCTGATAATATATTCCTGTTAAGCTTTTGGGTTTTACACATCTAGTATCTGCAGCATCATATTCACCATCGTATTCCCAGATATATTCAAATTCACCAGAATATTCTTTCTGCATATATTTGAAAATATACAATGGGTTGCAACGTATTCCACTGCCTCTGTCGGCAGATAAAAATATTCTATTTTTTTTCACTGGAACAATCCAGAACACTTTTAAAACTGTTCTACAGAAATAAATAATCGCTAATTTACAATATTTCATTCTCCTACCTCTTCTGCTTGGCAATAGAAAAAATCATTGGAAGTTTTTCTTTACATATGAAAATGCATCTTCCTAAAATTAATGCTCCGGTCACCTGTTTCTTTTGTAATATAACTAATAAAACTTTAAGTAATTTTGCATCTGTTTTACCATATGGAATTAATTCATTAAACAATTTATCTTTGTATAATCTTTTTACCCAGTCTTTTCGATTCTTATAATTCAACTTTGCTCTTTTATCACAATTCCTTTGAAGAGCCGAAAATATATATCTCGTATATAATGCCGCAAGAATACCTCTTATCTCATCTGTACACAAATTCCAATACTGATACTGATGATAAATCATCTCAATTCTCTTATGATGCAGCTTATAGTATTCCGGTACAAATTTTGAGGTCAGACTTTGATCCATTCTTTTATTATAATGGTAACCACAATAATCCAATACATTCATTGTATCTATATCCATAAAATATTGAACATTAAAAAGAATGTCCTCAATTAAAGTGATTTTCTCATATTTTAATTGAATGCTTCTCAGATAATTCAGATCATAGAATTTATTCCACGCATACCCATATAATGTTTTCTGCTCTAATTCAATTACTTTTTTTCGTAGTTCATCAACATTACAATAATTGTATGCCTTGTCTTTGATCTGTACACTATGATGTAATTGATCTTGTGCCGTGTAGTAATCCTCCGTCAGCCCAAACAATATTACTTTTGCAGGATTTGATTTCACAGAGTCATATGCCCTCTCAAACAAACCATTTTCTACATAATCATCCGAATCCATAAACCATATATATTTTCCACGAGCTATCTCCATTCCGCTATTTCTCGCTTCACTTAATCCTTTATTTTTCTGATGATGAATAACCCGAATTTTTGGATACTCCTGACTTAATCTATTACATATCTCTGGACACTTATCAGGAGAACAGTCATCGACAAGAATAATCTCAAAATCCTTCATTGTCTGCTTCATAACACTTAAAACTGCTTTTTCTAAATATTTTTCCACATTATATACAGGCATTACTACACTTATAAAAGGTTTGCTTTCCATTATCTTCCCACTTTCAACTTTGTAAACAGTTTTGTATTCTTCGTTTTCACATACGTGATTACTTTTGCCTCCCAATATGTAAGTAATGTACTGTTCCATTTAATTGGAAGAAGCATAATTTTCATATACAATGAACGTGGTTTCGCTATTCTTAGCATTTTACCCACTCTCGGATTCGCAAGCATTTTTTTGATTTCCTGCTTTTTTTCTTTTGTTGTCATATCACATTTCGGATTGGTAAGGTTTTCGACACATCCAATAAAGCGCTCGACATATCTTCTTGCAATCATTTCAACGCTGTCAACATCTCCAACATGCCATTCCTTATAAAGATCAACCAACCAGCCATGCTCCTCTTCTCTTTTCTCATACATTCCGGGGCGATACGCTGCCGTTTCTGATTCTGCTCTCGCTCTAAGAAAATGATAATACAAACCAGAAGTAACCGTCACTCTTTCCACGTTTCTAACAACACTTATATTAAACGGGAAATCATCCCAAAGTGTTTTCGGAAATCTCAGATTGTTCTCCAAAATGTATTTAGACTCATATAATTTGTTCCAAGGAGTATACAATAAGTTTTTATCAAACAATTTATATGCATTCTTACGGAACATTTTTTTATCAGAATATACAGCATCTTCAATGGAATAAATATCTGTCATATATTTATCTTTTTCATAATATGTATCAATATAAAACCCTGCCACAACAAGCTGAGCATTATCTCGTTTTGCAAGGTTATACATGTCTTCAAGCATCGTCGGTTCAGCCCAATCATCCGAATCCAGAAAATACATATATTCTCCTTTTGCCATATCGATCGCTATATTTCTCGCACTTGGTGCCCCGCCATTCTCTTTATGAATGACATGTATTCGATCATCCTTTGCAGCATATTCGTCACAAATTTCACCACTTCTGTCGGGTGTTCCATCATCTACTATTAAAAACTCCCATTCATTCAGTGTCTGTGCTTGAATACTTTCAATAGCTTTCCCCACATATTCTTCCACTTTATATACGGGCATAATAACACTTACTTTAATTCCATTATGTTCCATATTTTATTCTCCTAACTTACTTGCTTCCTGCAGTCGTTTTATTCTCTTCAATTCCTTCCGTAGCTTCTGGTATAAATATGATTTTTATTGTATAAAAAATCAGTTTAAAATCCAGCAAAAGCGAGCGCTGATTAATATATAATAAATCAAGCTTGAGCTTATCTTCCGGACTCGTATTATACTTTCCAAAAACCTGAGCGTAACCAGTAAGACCTGCTTTCACTTTCAGTCTCATACCAAATTCCGGAATTTCTTTTAAATATACGTCCTCAATCTCTGGTCTTTCCGGCCTTGGTCCTACTAAAGTCATATCACCTTTTAGAATATTAATCAACTGTGGTAATTCGTCAACTCGTGTTGCACGTATTACTTTTCCAATTGGTGTAATTCGATTATCATTCTGCGCTGCAAGCCTTGCTCCATTTTTTTCCGCATCAACGATCATACTGCGAAATTTATATATTTCAAATTCTTTATGTCCTTTTGTAAGACGAATTTGTTTATAAAAAACAGGCCCACCATCATATAATTTAATACACGCTGCTACTATAAGAAGCATTGGGGATAATATTATTAATCCCATGCTGGAAAACAAAATATCTATAGTTCTCTTTATAAAAGCATAATACCATTTTTCTGGCATACGTTTTGTCCGAATAAATGGAGTATCAAATGTATGAGAAACATCAAATCCCATTGTCAGCAAATCTTCTACGCTTTGTGTAAGATAAATATCCTTAGAAATGCTATCACAGAATAAAACCAGCTTTCTTTTTAATTGATCGTCAACTTCATAAAGATATATTCCCTCAGCTTTTCCTATATTATCTTCTAGAACCTCTAACGACGTTTCATCTGAATAGCACCCAACAATCTCGTATCTGTACTTTTTAGACTGCATTTTCTTAATCAATGTCTTATATCCATCATTACCATAAACAATTAGAATCTTTCTGCGCTCATCATATAGTGCGAAAAGGCGATTGTGAACAAATATATTACCCCCCATCGCCACAACCTGAAAGACCATCCCTAGAAAATACGACCATATTTTCAATTTTTGGAATCCATGAAACCACATTATAGATTCAAATAGGAGTGCTGCGTCTGCTAATACAATTGCCAGTACTTGAAAATACATCAGTTCTGTCAATCTGTAAATTCCAATTTTCAATGCCTGATACATTTTCGCAAAAAACCAATAAATAATGCAAAACATTATACCTACTAATGCTAAAGTCAAATACCCAGTATAGCCATTTTCCCAATAAGGACTAATATTGTAATACCATAATGCCGATGCTGAAAGAAACATGATAAATAAAGATACAATCTTATATGATTGCTTAACAATATTTTTCTTAAGTAAATTATTTTCTCTTTCCATAATATCTCCCATATTGTCATTTTGATTATTCTTGATACTTGCTAATTGTGTTATTATATCTCAAAATGCCTTTTTTGTCAAAATAATATGAATTATTCTTTTACTTTCTTTACATTCCTGTAACATTTAGATTATAAGCATTACAAAACAATTAATTTTTTAATTCTTTTCGCATATAACAGCCAAATAACGTTCCAAAGCGTTCTGCCATGCCGGCAGTCTCTCAAACCCCGCTTCAGCCAGCTTTTCTTTACTGATCCTGCTGTTATGAGGTCTTCTGGCTCTGGCCGGAAATTCTTCACTGGTTACCGGTACGACCTCCACATCCATTCCTGCCTGACGGAAGATTTCTTTTGCAAATTCATACCAGGTACAGAGTCCTTCGTTTGTCGCATGGTATCTTCCATACTTATCTGTTTCAATCATATCAACAAGAAGCCTTGCGAGATCATAAGTATAGGTAGGTGATCCTACCTGATCGTTAACCACCTTGATTGTCTTATTGTTCTCTCCAAGTCTCAGCATCGTTTTAATAAAGTTTTTTCCATTCACTCCAAATACCCATGCGATCCTTACGATGAAAAACTTCTTCACATGCTCTTCAACTTCCAGTTCCCCCTCATATTTTGTCTGACCGTATACATTGAGTGGTTCTCTTGCATCATCCGGTTCCCAGAAATTCTCTCCTTCTCCGTTAAATACGTAATCGGTACTGATATACATCATCTTAATATCCATTTTTTCGCAGACGACTGCAATGTTTTTCGTTCCCTCTGCGTTGATCTTTCTGCAAAGTTCCACATTGTCCTCTGCAGCATCAACTGCTGTATAGGCTGCACAGTGGATCACCGCATCCGGCCTTACTTCATTCAAGGTTTTCTCAACCAGCTCCGGATTTGTAATATCCATATCATCAACATCGGTTCCGACTGCAATGTGTCCACGTTTTTCAAGTTCATTTACAACATCATATCCCAACTGTCCTTTGACACCGGTCACCAACACTTTCATGATTATAATCCTTTCTGTCTCATAAATTCCTTAAGTCCGCCCCATTTCTGGTCTTTTTCGGATATCGTAAGTTCAACACCTTCCTGAAGCGGCCATTTCACACCGATCTCACTGTCATTCCATGCAAGCCCGCCTTCATCATTCGGATGATAGAAGTCGGTACATTTATAGGCAAATTCTGCTGAATCGGAAAGCACCAGAAATCCATGTGCAAAATTCTTTGGAATGAAAAACTGTTTTTTATTCTCTGCCGAAAGAATCACACCGTGCCATTTTCCAAAGGTCGGTGACCCCTCTCTCAAATCTACTGCGACATCAAACACTTCTCCGCTTACCACTCTGACCAGTTTATCCTGAGGATAATTGATCTGAAAATGCAGTCCGCGCAGAACACCTCTTTTCGAGCTTGACTGATTATCCTGTACGAATTCCATATCAATACCTGCCGCCTTGTAATCGTTATAATTATATGTCTCCATAAAATACCCGCGTTCATCGCCAAATACGGTCGGTGTGATCACCTTTAATCCTTCAATCTCACATGTTTCAACTGTTATTTTTCCCATGATAATCCCCTTTTCTATAAGCCATTTGCCACTTCTACCAGATATTTTCCATATGCTGTCTTAAGCAGTGGCTGCGCCAACTTCAAAAGTTGCTCTTTATCAATGAATCCCCGTTTATATGCAATCTCCTCGATACAGGAAATATAGAGTCCCTGGCGTTTTTGGAAAGCAGCCACAAAATCCGCCGCATCAAGAAGTGCATCATGATTCCCCGTATCCAGCCATGCAAATCCGCGTCCTAGCGTCTCCACATGCAGATCACCTCGTTCCAGATATGCATTATTGACACTCGTGATCTCAATCTCACCGCGGGCTGAAGGTTTCACTTTCTTCGCGATCTCCACAACATCATTGTCATAGAAATACAATCCCGGAACCGCATAATTTGATTTCGGATGCTCCGGCTTTTCTTCTATAGAAATGGCTGTTCCGTTTTCATCAAATTCCACCACTCCGTATTCTCTCGGATCTCTTACATAATATCCGAAGATTGTTGCTCCCTTTTCCATAGATGCCACTTTCTGCAATACCTTTGAAAAGCTTTGTCCATAGAAAATATTATCTCCCAAAATCAGGGCCACATTATCAGCGCCAATAAATTCTTCTCCAATGATAAACGCATCCGCCAGTCCTCTTGGACTTTTCTGAACCGCATAGGACATCTTAAGTCCAAGTTCCTCTCCGGTTCCAAATATTTCTCTGAAAACCGGAAGATCACGCGGAGTGGAAATGATCAAAATTTCCCGAATGCCCGCCAGCATCAGTATTGACAACGGATAGTATATCATCGGTTTATCATAAACCGGCATAATCTGCTTTGATACAGCCTTGGTCAGTGGATATAATCTTGTTCCCGAACCGCCTGCTAAAATAATACCTTTCATCTTTTTTCCTCCATTCTTCCAAACGCAAACCAGCAGTATCCATAATAGATACTGCCTGTCCGCTTATTTGTACATTTCTTCATAATATTTCTGATAATCGCCGCTGGTCACATTCTTCATCCATTCTTCATTCTCAAAGAACCACTGAATGGTACGCCGGATCCCTTCCTCAAACATGGTATCCGGTACCCAGCCAACCTCTTCTTTAATCTTATCCGGAGCGATTGCATATCTTCTGTCATGTCCCTTGCGATCCGTAACATAAGTGATCAGATCTTCGCTGACAAGCGCTTTCCTAGGATCGCCGTCAGGCAGCATTTCCTGAAGCGTATCCAGTATAATATGAATAATCTCTATATTCTGTTTTTCATTATGTCCGCCTATATTGTAAGTCTCAAACAGACGTCCCTTTTCCTGAACCATGTCAATTCCTTTCGCATGATCCTCAACATAGAGCCAGTCCCGGACATTCTTACCGTCCCCATATACCGGGAGTTTTTTCCCCTGAAGCGCATTGTTGATAATGAGCGGAATCAGCTTCTCCGGAAATTGATATGGTCCGTAATTATTACTGCAGTTGGTAATATTCGCCGGAAATCTGTAAGTATCCATATAGGATTTCACCAGCATATCGGAAGAAGCCTTACTTGCCGAATACGGACTGTGCGGATCATACGGTGTAGTCTCATAGAAGTATCCGCCGTCATCGTCCAGCGATCCATATACTTCATCCGTAGAAACATGGAGAAACTTCTTATCTTCTTTATATACATTATCTCCGATCTCCCATGCCGCCTTTGCCGCATTTAACATAACCAGTGTTCCGAGAACGTTTGTCTTCACAAATATGTCCGGGTTCTTGATGCTTCTGTCTACATGGCTTTCTGCCGCGAAATGTACCACCCGGTCGATCTCATTTTCTTCAAATATCTGATTGATCGCGTCCGCATCACAGATGTCTGCCTTGATAAATGTATAATTATCTCTGTTTTCCACATCTTTCAGATTTTCCAGATTTCCTGCGTAGGTCAATTTATCTACGTTTATGATCCGGATTTCATTATCATATTTTTTAAACATGTAATGAATATAATTTGAACCGATAAAACCGGCTCCTCCTGTAACTAAATAAGTTCTCATAATGTCCTCCTAAATCTTGTTTTATACTGTTGGGTCTGTCGGATCCCAGTTCTGTGATAACGGTATTTTCGCATAAACCGGTTTTCCGAGCGGTCCCGGGTTGCTGTTATTGTAAATAATTACTTTTGTACTTGACGCGCAGTTATCATAAATCCATTTTGCGTCTCCGCTGCGGAGTCTTACGCATCCCTGTGATGCCCATGTTCCGATTTTGTTGTATTCTTTGGCCCACAGAGTATGGTTATCAAACTTCGTATACGGAGGTGAATGGAAAAGTATATGACCGGTTATTCTGGTACACCATTGTCCCATAGCTCCGTAAAGCTCGTGCCATCTGTATTTATCGGATGTGTAGAATGTTCCTGTCGGAGTTGCTTTCCCCGGCGAACATGCAAATGCAATGACCGGAATAATGTATCCTCGTGTTCCGTCTTTCGCGTAGACCGTCACACAGCTTTTCTGTTTGTTGATACGGATCTCATAGCTGGACTGTTTGCCGACAATACTTCTGACATCCTTCTTCAGCTTGCCGTTCACATAATAAAGCTTGTAACCGCCTTCATAGAACCATCCGTTCTTTCCTTCTTTATAGCATTCATCTGTACTACCCGGTGCCGTAAAATCTTTGGGAACAATCGTAATCTGAATTGCTTCCATCCTCCAACCTAGTTTGGAAGTACCTGCCGCAGCACCATTCGAAGCCCATCCCATCCATCCAATATTCTGAACATGGCATCGATAGTAAATATTGAAATACTTTTCAGCCTCACCTGTGAGCTTAATCTTAACAGCTTCTACCCGCTTACTCTGTCCTTTTGTTCCGGCATATTCGCCTTCCTTTTTCCATTCCTGCCAACCAATATCCTGAATATGCGCACAATACTCAATATCTGCCTTCAGTACCTCATTACTGCTGTCATCGAGAGTAATCTGAAATCCTTCTACCCGAAGCGCCTCTCCAGTCGTTCCGAGTATATTTCCACCTGTTACTTCTTCTGTATCACCCACATTCTGCACATGACCTTTGTAAGCTAATTCACTGTCATAATAGTCTCTTATATATCCGCGTTCTGATTCATCAAATCTTTCTCCACCGGCAGATATTTCTATACGTAAACATTCCATTCTCTTTCCCAGCCCTTCCGTACCAGAAAGTTCATCTGAATGTACTTTTCCAAGCCATCCAAAGTCTGCTACGTGGGACTGATACACGACATCATAATGCTCAGCCAATTCCCCAGTCAGACGAATCTGCACCGCTTCGATACGCAAAGATTCTCCGACTGTTCCGGCGATCTCGCCATTCTTTACCCAATCCATCCAGCCTTTGCTCTGAACATGTACACGATATTCTACATTTCCCTCATACATAGGATCTTCCATCTGGATCCTGATTGCTTCCATGCGCAAAGATTCTCCGACCGTGCCGGCTTCTTCTCCTGCATTCTTCCATTCCTGCCATCCAATCCGCTGTATATGAGCCTGATATGTAAGTACTGGTTTTCCTGTCGCTTCTTCGTCTTTTCCAGGTTCTTCCGGATTCTCCGGTTCTTCGGTTTCTGTTCCCGGATTTTCCGACTCACCAGGTTCTGTTTCCGGTGTCTCCGGCTCTTCGGTTTCCCCCGGCTCTTCTCCTTGATTTTCTTCCTCTTCTTTCTTTTCTGCCTCTTCGATCTCCGTCTCATCCGTATTTTCCACAGCATCTAAAACTTCATCCGATTCCGCATCCTCAGACATAAGCGCCGGCTGATCGGATGCAGTAACCGATAAACCGCTCGATAAACCAAGGCTGCAACATAATAACAACGCACAGATTACTCTCATTTTCTTTTTCATTTAATATTCTCCTTTATCAATCAGATCTCGAATCGCTGCAACTACTCCTTCTTTGTCTTCTTTATAAGTCACTCCGAACCATTTATCCTTCGATTCTAAAACTTTAACCTGTACCTTTCCCTGTTTTAAAAGTGCTCCGATAATCGTCGGGAGCAAATATTCCGATTTTAGATCTTCCTCATTAAGCTGACTAAGGAACTCACTAAATCCTTTTTCGAGGATTTCAAAAAATCCCGGCTGTAGTCCCCACATATTCATAGAAACCGGAGATTCAATATCGATTTCTTCTTCTTTTTTGTCCAGCTTCACTGCTGCACCTTTATCTGTCTTTATGATATTATGTGTCTCAACAATTTCTCTAAGCATCCGCTTTTCATCCACTTTGCAAACACCTCGAGTAACTCCCCCGTTTTCGCTGAGCGTATTCTTAAGAATAAAGCCCACCATGCTGATGTTCATGACATCACTGTCTTCTTTATCGCTTGTAAGTTCCTTATAAGCTTCACGGTATGCTTCTTTTCCATAATAATCATCCGCATTAATAACCAGAAACGGTTCATGAACCACATCCCTACAACACAAAATTGCCTGTCCGGTTCCCCAAGGTTTTTTTCTTTCTCTAAAAACCTCCCGGTATTGTTCCGGAATATCGTCCAATTCCTGAAACGCATATTCCACCTGAACCTTTTCTTCGATCCGATTTCCTATTACCTCTTTAAAATCCTTTTCCAGATCCTTCCTTATTACAAATACGACTTTATCAAATCCTGCGTCCATTGCATCGGCTATCGAATAATCCATTATAATCTCGCCATTTGGTCCAACCGGCTCTAACTGCTTGATTCCACCACCAAATCTGCTGCCAATCCCAGCTGCCATAATAACCAATGTCGCTTTATTCATCCTATTTCCTCCTGCACAGTATCTCCTTTTTTCAAAACAACAACTGTTTCCGCTGTTTTTTAACCATTTACAGCACCTTCCAATTAAGCAAATTATACCATAATCTACTACTCTTTACAACATATTGTGTCTTATGTCAGGAGAACACTAAAGCTCGTTTCTCACGCACTGAAGTGCTTCAGCAACCACATTATGCATATCAAAATACTTATACATACCTAATCTTCCTCCGAAAATAACATTCTTTTCTTTGGAAGCAAGTTCTTTATATTTAGAATAAAGCATATTATTCTTTTCGTCATTCATCGGATAATAAGGCTCATCACCCTTTTCCCATGTAGCCGGATACTCACGTGTGACGATCGTTTTCGGATTATGTGTTCCATTCTGGCATCCAAATTCAAAATGCTTGTGTTCGATAATTCTTGTAAATGGAATTTCATATTCTGTATAATTAACGACAGCATTTCCCTGATAATTCTCTACATCCAGTTCTTCTGTTTCAAAGCGAAGGCTGCGATATTCGAGCTCACCATAGCAATAGTCAAAGTATTCATCAATCATTCCGGTAAAAACAATCTTATCAGCCTGCTTCTGCAGTTCTTCTTTATTTGCAAAAAAATCTGTTTCCAGCCTTACTTCAATACCGTCAAGCATCTTTTCGACAATCTGTGTATATCCGCCAATCGGAATTCCCTGATATTTATCATTGAAATAATTATTGTCATATACAAATCTTACCGGAAGACGTTTGATAATAAATGCAGGAAGCTCTGTTGCGCGTCTCCCCCACTGTTTTTCTGTGTAACCTTTTACCAGCTTCTCATAAATATCTCGTCCTACAAGTGAGATTGCCTGTTCTTCCAGATTGTGTGGTTCCGTTATTCCTGCTTCTTTGATCTGTTCTTCTATTTTCTGCTTAGCTTCTTGTGGTGTAGTAACGCCCCACATCTTACTGAAGGTATTCATATTAAACGGCATGTTGTACAATTCATCTTTGTACTTTGCAATCGGAGAATTTGTGTAGCGATTGAATTCCGCAAACTGCTGGATGTAATCCCATACTTCTTTATTACTGGTATGGAAAATATGAGCACCGTATTCATGCACCTGAATTCCATCTACTTCTTTTGTATAAATATTCCCTGCCACATGTTCCCTCTTATCAATAACAAGGACCTTTTTACCTGCCTTCTTTGCCTCATGTGCAAATACTGCGCCAAATAAACCTGCACCAACAACTAAATAATCATACATGATTTTGACCTCTCTTTCGTAATCAGAACTGATTCTTATTTAAGTCTATTATACCAAATTTCACATTGTTTTTATATGCTTAAAAATGCACATATATTTTTATTATAATCTTTATTATTTTACATTACAAGACAAATATCTACTGTTTACTATTACTTTTTTCTTATCCTCTGTCAATCAGACCTAGTACAGGTGAACGAATCGACGCACTTGCTGAATATTGCAAAAAAATCTTTCATAAATCTGTTCTTGTAGCATCATCACTAAAAGAATCCCGGGAGAAAGCTTTCATTGTACTTTCTTCCGGGATTCTCATTTATTCTTCTGAAACGTTTTCCTTATTCTCTCTCAGATATAGGACTATTCCTTCAATCAGTTGTGTATTTGTAGGACGATTTTTCTCCTTCATTTGGGGGAAATACGTAGAAAGCCACTCCGGATTTACATTCTTCCAGCACCGTTCTATCATGCTTCGAATATCAGACTCTACCATCCACACAGACACCTGATGCTGCCCGGCTATCACCGGATAAACATCTTTTGTAATATGTTCCAGATTCCCCTCTTTTTCTACCCCCATGAGAACAGCCTCTACCAGGTATTTGTATCCGGTATATTTCGGAAGCATACCGAGATTATGAAGTACTTTGCATACTGCAAGCTCCATTATTCTCCCAACCCACTTTCCACAATCTCTATCATCGTCTTAAGCGCATCTTTCTCGTCTTCTCCGTCACATAAGATTTCAATCTCATCGCCTTTTTTAATGCATGCTCCGAGAACACTCAGTACACTTTTCGCATTACCTTCTGAATTATTATGGCGAAACGTAATCTTACACGCAAATTCCAGAGCGGTCTGACAAAACAGTCCTGCCGGCCGCAAATGCAAACCTGTGGGATTTGTAATAACCACTTTTTTGCTAACCATCATTTCCTCCGTCATTCTTTTCTAATGTAATCTGAACCACAACATCCTGAACCAGTTCTATTCCTTCCGGAAGTGTCACCTGAACCGGTACCGTATATGTTCCTGCTTCCTTTATATCTACCAGATTGATAGACACACTTCCCTGTTCTAAAGTAAAGTCATCAAGGCTCTCTGAATCTTCAGCCGTGATCACAATTTCGATGCTTCCTTCTGATTCATATTTCACCGAATAATTTTTCGGCGCATTCAGAAGTGAAATTGATCCAACCGGATATTCCAACGTTCGCGTGCCTATTTGTGTAACAGATATTTTCACAAGAACAGATATTCCCGCACTCTCATCCTTCGCTTTCGCCCATTCAGGAAGATAATCCGTAATATCAACTGTCTTCTCTACAGACTTAGTCAGGCCATCCACCGCCAGCACCTCTGCCGGAATTTCAATCTCCGTCAAGGTTTTCAGTTGCTGCTCTGTTCCAACAATATCAACATTCTCCGGCTGGACAGAAACACCTTCTAATACATATCCAACTGCCGGAGCAATGCCAGATTCATCGAATTTAACCGGAACCGTCTTTGTATGAAGCACCTTTACTTTTACACTCAGTCCTTCCTCTCCAAGGTTTGTCTCTACCAAAGTTGAATCTATTACAATACCTGCCGCATTATAGAGAACCAGATCCGCTTCCTTTACCTCATCTCTCGAAATACCCGATGTATTCACCTGAGCAATGACTTTAGCAATCGAATTCACAACTGATTCCGGTCCACTGATCTTCACTTGCTGCGGATCTGCCTCAAGACTGCCGATTTGGTATCCGTCTCTCGGATCTCCGGATGATTTCGGTATAATCGGGAATGTTTTGGAAGTTGCAAGTTCGATTGAAATCACCAGATTCGGCTCACTTGTCGAAGCTTCCACAAACTGTCCCTGATAGGCAGGGATCATAACCTCATACGGTATCAATGCTCGTGTCTCTGTATTCAGCTTTTTAACATCTGCTGTAACTTTAATATCACTTGCTTTGATTTCTTTCAGAACATCCTTTCTTGCGCGAACAGTAACATTTACCTTCTTATACTCCTCTGCTACCTGATAAGTATTCCCCTGATTAGTAATAAGTTCCGTATGAAGCAACGTTACCGGAACTCCTACATACGTCTTTGATGTAATAGGTCTCTCATTATTCATAACGATAACCCAGAGCAGAATGGAGAAGGCAACCGCCAGCACTTTAAGTCCCAGATTTTTAGTCAGCGTCTTTTTCATGCTTTCTCCATCCTTTCCATATTTTCTTTACTTTCCCCGTCTCCGTATGTTTGCTTCGAATGACTTCCAGTCTTTCTTTCAAATATTCCGGTGTTACATTGCGAACCAATTGTCCCCCCAAAGCAACCGAAACATAACCCGTCTCTTCCGAAACAGAAATTACAAGCGCATCGCTTACTTCACTCATACCGATTGCCGCTCTGTGACGAGTACCGAGATCTTTGCTAATCCCCATATTGTCCGAAAGCGGAAGATAGCAGGTTGCTGATACAATTCTGTCTCCACGCACAATCACTGCTCCATCATGAAGCGGCGTATTGTGTTCAAAAATATTGATCAGAACCTGACGAGATATCAAACAGTCCAATTCAATCCCTGTCCTCTCGTATTCTGTCAGTTTTGTAGCCTGTTCCACAACGATCAATGCCCCCGTCTTCACTGCACCCATATCAAAAGATGCCTTTACGATCTCATCGATCGTCCGTTCACTAAAACGTACGCTTTCACGTCCCTTCTTATCGAACGGAACCATAGACGCCAGAAACTGCTTCTCACCCAGCCGTTCCAGGGCACGTCTGAGTTCCGGCTGGAAAATAATAACGACCGCCGTTGCCATCACCGGAAGAAGTGTGTCTGCAATCCATAAAATCACATACATCCGGAAAATTGCAGCCACAAGAATGAAACCGACAAGTACCATGATACCTTTCAGCAGCATCCACGCTTTCGTATTTTTAATCCAGAGAATAATCTGATAAATCAAAAACGCTATAATAATAATTTCAATAATATCTACAAACCGTATCTCCGGAAAATAGAAACCTTCCGGAAGATTACTTCCAAAGAAACGTGCAACAGCCTCTCTCACTCCTGTACCTCCTTTCCCATATAGTATGCCAACTTATTATCCAAATTAATGCTCTTCTAATTCTCTCTTCACAATATCCTGAATATCCAATTCATCCTGCAGACTTTTTGCCAGCAACAGTTCATCTGTATTCGCCGGAACACGGGTATTTCTAGGAGTTCCGGAATTTTTCTTTGTCTCTTTTTCCGTCTGACGCTTTTTCATATTTTTTCTTTCATCTGTGCGTTTTGGTGCCCTGCGTCTGATTTCTTCAGATTCCTTTTCATCCGGATTGCGGCGTTCATTAATACGTTTTACCATTTTTTCCGGAGCTGCAACCGACATCTTCGGAACTGCTTTTACATAATAATAATATTCATCATCTTCATACTGTATATGCTCAGTCCTTGAATAATCCACAGAAAACAGAAAAAATTCCAACACAAGACCGATAAGAATCGCCAAAATATTGCCACCGATCAGAACACCATAAGAAGTATGTATGTCAAACGCAATATCTCCAATAACAATAACCAGAATACTGGCGACCGCGCCAGCCGCAACAGCCGCTTTCCAGGCATGATCAATGGAAAGTCTGCGAACAACATATACAGTAAAAATACAGATTGTAAAGGCAATCACTGTAATCCAAAGTTCTTTATTCTGAAATACTGTCCTGACAAAAAATGAGATTTGACCGGTGATCCCTTCCGTTGCGGAAATCGCTGCCGCAGAATTCTTCACACAGAGAATCATATAATAGATAATTGTTCCAAAAGCAATCGGAACTGCCGTAACCGGCGTCATCGCAAGTCCACATACCACTGGAACCACATACGGAATATGCAGCATAAACGCAATCGGAGTAATCAAAAGCACCAATGCCTTTTTCGGAGTGAACCGACAGTAAAAAATAAACATCATTACAAAAATCATGGCGCTCACTGCCATAACACCCAGAGATAGTTTAAACAAATGCGCAAGAATCAGCGCAGCTGCCACCAATGCTACTGTAACAGGCGGAAGAAACGTACAGATCACCGCCAAGGCAACCGTAACAACCGGAGTTGTAAGTGTCTTCATCACACCAATATTCTGATTGATCAGATAAAAGGAAACGAAGCTCAGAATGAACTGAGCTGCCTTATCCACATAAATGGAATAACTGGTATATATTTTCTGTATTCTTTCTCTTAAAACCAACAACTCGCTCATTACTTCTTCTCCCTTTCATACATTCTGTTCAGTCTGGTCAGATCATGGTTAAATTTTTTCACTCTCTGACGGGCATCATTATGCTTCTTCTGATAAAACTGTGATGCCACAATGCCATAAAGCACAACCAGAACAATATATCCGGTCAATATACAGAGCCCTATCATTATAATAAAAGCAAAATTAAGGTTCTCCAGAATTACATCCATAAATGCAACCGCGCCGACTCCCACTGCGATCATGTATCCAATCGTAACCAAGATGATCGTAACAATGGTATGAAAGCTCGAATAATCTTTTCTGTAATATGAGCTGATCTTGAAATCTTCCGCACCTTCCTTGCTTTCGTACATTGCCATTCTTGTCATCAGCTTCACTTTGTCTTCATTTAACATATAGTCACCTCGATACGTTTTCTCCTCGTATTTGCGCTATTTTTAGTATAACAAATATCAGTATCCTTGTCCAATACTAATAGTCAAAAAATAGACTTTTTCTGCCCCTGCTTTCAGCAGTACCCGCGCCGCCTCATCCAGTGTGCTTCCGGTTGTATAGATATCATCAATCAGAACTATCGTTTTCGCCCAGACACTTTTTCTCACAGAAAATGCACCTCTGATACTCCTTCTTCGTTCTTTATCATTTAACTGCTTCAAAGGTTTTGTATTTTTCACCCTGACAAGAATATCTTCATCGACCGAAATGCCAGTGATTTCTCCAAGAACTTCTGCGACAAGCGCCGCCTGGTTATAGCCTCTGATGCGCATCTTCTTTCGATGCAGCGGAACCGGAACAATCAGTTCCACCTTTTTTTCTCTCAAATAATAACCATACTGGTCTGCCATTTCTTCTCCAAATGCTTTTGCATAAATTCTTCTGTTTTGATATTTCAACGCATAAACTGCCCGGCTTACAGGCTCTTTATGAATCCAGATACTTCTTCCTTCCTCGAATACATGCCTGATCATAGTGCAATCATAACAATATTCCTTTTCCGCCTCCCGGATAGGCTTTCCACATTTTTTACATCGTGGTTCCTCCACCGGCAGGATTTTTTTACGGCACTCCTTGCAGATCCGCTGTTTTTCTATTTTTCCGCAAAACGGACATTTCTGTGGATACAAAATATCGAGGCACCTCTCCTCTATCCATTTTCTATTCCATAGGATTTTTGCCTTTTCTCTCAATATTATGAACGGATTCGGTTTCTTTTAGCTCTCTTCACTCAAACCATATATTTCCCTGATGCGTTCATCAAGGCTGGTATTTCTGTTCTGTTCATCTGTATTCTGTATCATTTCCTGAAACGTTACATCACTGCCCACGATTGTTACACATTTTTTTGCCCGTGTAATCGCAGTATATAAAAGATTTCTGTGAAACAGCTGACGCGGTCCTGTCAATAAAGGAATCAAGACAGCCGGATATTCACTTCCCTGTGATTTATGGATCGTTATCGCATATGCCAGTTCCAATTCCTCAAGGAGCTCAAACGGGTACTTTACCTTTCTTTTTTCATCATACTCCACTTCCAGAGTTTCTGTATAGTTATTGATCTCTGTTATCACACCCATATCTCCGTTAAAAATACCGGTTCCTTTATCAACAACAAGTCCATATTTTGTCGTAATTTCCCATTCCAACTGATAATTATTCTTAATCTGCATCACTTTATCGCCGACACGGAATTTTTTATCACCGTACTCTTTCTCTTCTTTATTTTTTGCCGGCGGATTCAAATATTGCTGGAGAATATTATTCAGCCGTTCCACCCCGAGCAGCCCTTTACGCATCGGAGTCAGTACTTGAATATCATATGGTTTCGCATCCACATATTTCGGAAGTTTCTTCTGGATCAGAGTCAAAAGCACACTGATGATCACATTTGCATCATTTCTCTTCAGGAAAAAGAAATCCCGGCTCTTATTATCCAGCTTAACCATTTCCCCACGGTTGATCTTATGTGCATTTACAACAATATCACTTTCTTGAGCCTGACGAAAAATCTTGGTAAGCATCACGACCTGAAATTGTTCTGACGCAATCAGATCTTTTAAAACACTTCCGGGCCCCACCGACGGAAGCTGATTGCAGTCTCCTACCAGGACAAGTCTCGTTCCAGGCGTAACAGCAACAAGCAGCGCATGCATCAGCGAGAGATCTACCATAGACATCTCATCAATGATGATCACATCTGCTTCCAGTGGGTTCTCTTCATTTCGTGCAAATCCGTTTCTGACATTCTCTTCTTCCGGATTTCCGGTTACTTCCAGCAAACGGTGAATCGTCTGTGCCTCATATCCGGTTGCCTCAGTCATCCGCTTCGCAGCCCTGCCCGTCGGTGCTGCCAGGCGCAATTCCAGTTCTTCATTCCGGAAATAATGTATCATCGCTTTAATCGTAGTCGTTTTTCCTGTTCCGGGGCCTCCCGTCAGAATCGTGATACCATGCCGCACTGCCGCAATTACTGCCATCTGCTGCTTTTCATCCAGCTCCATTCCGGTTTCTTTTTCAATTTGATGCAGCCTCTTTGTAACTACAACGTCAGTTTCATCGTATTCCACATTCAGATCATGCAGCATTTTCGCCGCATTAAGCTCCAGATAATAAAAATGAGCCGGATATACTCTGAGACCGTCCTCACCTTCTTTCAGAATCACCTTTCTCTCCATAGCCAGATCCATCAGATGCTTTTCCATATTCTGAATTCCTACTTCCAGAAGCGCAGAGGCTCTTTGCATCAACACTTCACGAATCAGATAGACATGGCCATCCGCTACACTTTGTTGCAGCGTATAGAAAATTCCGCTTCTTATTCTGTAATCAGAATCCGTATGAATCCCAATGTGCATCGCAATCTCATCCGCCGTCTTAAACCCGATCCCCTGTATATGATCTGCCATTTGATAAGGATTCTCTTCCAATACACGAAATGTATTCTGACCATAATATTTATATATTTTCGCCGCAAGGGTCGTAGAGACTCCGTATTTCTGCAGATAAATCATTGCTTTCCGCATATCTTTTTTTTCTTCTACCTGAAGTGCAATGTCACGAGCCATTCGCTCACTGATTCCTCGCACTTCCGCCAGTCTTTCCGGCTCTTCTTCCATGATTCGGAATGTATCTTCCCTGAACTTTTTTACAATTCGTCCCGCAAGAGATGCTCCTACCCCTTTGATTGCACCGGAACCGAGATAACGTTCAATAGAAATAAGATCTTCCGGCGCTTTTATTTCATACTCGCTTACTTTGAGCTGTGTTCCGTACATACTGTGTACAGTATACTCACCCTTGACCTCTACAAGTTCTCCCTCAGCTATATAGTTAAAATTTCCGACACAAGTCAAATCTCCATCATCATTGTTTAAGTGAAACACCGTATACCCATTATCTTCATTCCGGAATACGATATGTTCCACATAACCTTGAATTACTTCCATATCTTCTCCTTATAGAAATAATAAGTATACCCGAACTTTCGTATAGAGTAAAAAGGCTGTCTCATCACGAAACAGCCTGACTTTTATTATACACGCACAATTATCGATCCTTTATAAATCTTTTCTTCCATTCATAAATTCTACAAACTGTCCTGTACCGATCGCAACAACCTTCATCGGATCTTCCGCTGTCATGGTGTTGATTCCTGTCTTCTCTTCGATCAATTCCTCCAGTCCACGAAGCATCGCCCCACCTCCGGTCAATACGATTCCACGATCCAGGATGTCGGCTGAAAGTTCCGGTGGTGTGCGCTCCAGCACTGCAATGACCGCCTCAACAATCTGACTTGTCGTTTCACGAAGTGCTTCCTCTGTTTCAGAAGATGTAACAGTCACGATCTTTGGAAGTCCTGTGACAAGGTTCCTTCCGCGCACCTCCATCGTCTCTTCCTCAACCAACGGATAGGTTGTCCCTATTTTAATCTTAATATCCTCTGCGGTACGCTCTCCAATCAAAAGATTATGCTTCTTACGCATAAAACGCACAATTGCCTCATCAAAATCATCACCGGCAATCTTGAGTGATGTATTTACTACCGTTCCTCCAAGAGAAATAACAGCAATATCAGATGTACCTCCACCGATATCCACGATCATATTGCCACACGGCTTAGCAATATCAATTCCGGCCCCAATCGCCGCAGCTACAGGTTCCTCGATCAGATGCACTTCCCTGGCTCCGGCTGCAAATGCAGCTTCCTCAACCGCTTTCTTCTCAACTTCGGTAACACCGCTCGGAACACAAATACTGATATTCGGTTTCTTAAATGTACGCTTTCCAAGTGCTTTTTGCACAAAATACTTAATCATCTTTTCGGTTACTATATAATCGGAAATAACACCCTGCCGAAGCGGTCTTACTGCTACAATATTGCCCGGAGTTCTCCCCAGCATCAGACGTGCTTCTTCTCCGATTGCTTTGATTACATTTGTATCTCTGTCAAAAGCCACCACAGATGGTTCCTTTAAAACAACCCCTTTTCCTTTTACATAAACGAGAATGCTCGCTGTTCCCAAATCAATTCCCAAATCTACTGACATGCTGATTCCCCTTTCATTCTTCTATCTATTTCCACTATCTTTCGTTATATCATTACAAACTTGTATGAGACACATACATATTCTATTATAATAAAAATTCTAATAAATGGAAAGAGTTTTTTCATTTTTTAGATTTTCTTAAGGTTTATCATTTTTTCAGCATCATGTCAATATACTTGCCGGTATATGAATTCGGATTTGCAGCAATTTCTTCCGGCGTGCCGTGAGCTACGATCGTTCCTCCCTTATCACCGCCTTCCGGACCGATATCAATGATGTAGTCCGCCGTCTTGATCACATCCAGATTATGCTCGATTACAATCACCGTATTTCCATCTTCTGTCAGTCTTTTCAGAATTTCTGTCAACTTGTGTACATCTGCAAAATGAAGTCCTGTGGTCGGTTCATCCAGAATATATACCGTCTTCCCGGTACTACGCCGGCTGAGTTCCGTTGCCAGCTTGATTCGCTGTGCTTCTCCTCCCGAAAGCGTCGTGGACGGCTGTCCCAGTCGGATGTAAGACAATCCCACATCGTACAATGTCTCCATTTTTCTACGGATGCTCGGCACATTTTCAAAGAAATGCAGAGCCTCTTCCACTGTCATATCCAGCACATCGTAAATACTCTTCCCTTTATATTTCACCTCAAGAGTCTCCCGGTTATACCGCTTCCCGCCGCAGACTTCGCAAGGGACATAGACATCCGGAAGAAAATGCATTTCAATTTTGATAATCCCGTCACCGCTGCAAGCCTCACATCGTCCGCCTTTTACATTGAAACTAAATCTCCCCTTTTTATAGCCTTTTGCCTTCGCATCCGATGTAGACGCAAAAAGATCACGAATCAGATCAAAGACTCCCGTATAAGTAGCCGGATTCGACCGGGGAGTCCTGCCGATCGGGGACTGGTCAATCGCAATCACTTTATCCAGTTGTTCCAATCCCTCAATCCTGGTATGTTTGCCGGGTATCACTCTTGCATGGTTCAGTTTCCGCGCCATACTCTTATAAAGGATTTCATTTACCAGAGAGCTTTTGCCTGATCCGGATACCCCCGTCACACAGGTCATCACTCCCAGTGGGAATTCCACGTCAATATTTTTCAGATTATTCTCGGCGGCACCGACCACTTTGATCCATCCGTTTGGTTCTGCACGTTTTTCCGGGACAGGTATCTTCACTCTTCCGCTCAGATAAGCCCCTGTAATCGATTCCTCCACCTTCATGATCTCTTCCGCCGTTCCCTGAGCCACCAGCTTCCCGCCGTGCTCACCGGCTCCCGGCCCGATATCAATGATATGATCCGCCGCAAACATAGTATCTTCATCATGCTCCACCACAATCAACGTATTTCCCAGATCGCGGAGGTGCTTCAACGTAGCAAGAAGTTTGTCATTATCCCTCTGATGAAGTCCGATACTCGGTTCATCCAGTATATACGCCACTCCAACGAGCCCGGACCCGATCTGTGTTGCAAGTCGGATACGCTGTGCTTCTCCACCTGAAAGGCTTGCCGTTGCTCTCGATAAGGTCAGATATTCCAATCCCACATCCATCAGAAACTGAATTCTTGCGCGGATCTCCTTCAGGATCTGTCCTCCGATCATCTGCTGGGTTTTTGTCAGTTCAAGCGCTTCTAAAAATTGCTGAAGGTTCTCAATAGACATAGCTGTCACTTCATGAATATTTCTACCACCAACCGTCACAGCAAGTGCCGATTTCTTCAACCGCTGTCCTTTACACTCCCGACAAGGTGTGATCTGCATAAAGCTCTCATACTCTGCCTTCATCGTCTCCGAACCTGTTTCCCGATAACGGCGTTCTACATTCTTAATAATCCCTTCAAAAGCCACATCATAAATCCCCTCTCCGCGCTGACCTTTATAATGAACCTTTACCTCTTTGCCTTTTGTTCCGTAAATCAGCAAATCATGGATCTCCTTAGGATACTCTTCGAATGGCGTCTCCAGACTGAAATGATATTCTTTCTGAAGTGCATCCAGAATCGCATAAGTAAAGCTTGATTTATCCGTACAAGACTGCCATCCCGTCACGGCGATCGCTCCCTGACTGATACTGAGGGATTTATCCGGTATGATCAGATCTTCATCAAATTCCATCTTGTAGCCGAGTCCGAAACACTCCGGGCATGCACCAAACGGATTGTTGAACGAAAAGCTTCTCGGTTCGATCTCATCAATACTGATTCCGCAGTCCGGGCAGGAAAAACTCTGGCTGAAATTCATGGGTTCTCCCCCAATCACATCAACCAGAAGGAGGCCCTCCGCCAAATTCAGAACACTTTCCACGGAATCCGCCAGTCTCTTTTCGATCCCCGGCCTCACAACGAGACGGTCTACAATAATTTCAATATTATGCTTAATGTTCTTATCCAAAGCAATCTCTTCGGAAAGTTCATACATGTTCCCATCAATCCGCACGCGCACATATCCACTCTTTTTTGCACGTTCAAGAAGCTTCGCGTGCGTTCCCTTTCTTCCGCGCACCACCGGCGCCATGAGCTGAATCTTACTTCCCTCCGGCAGTGCCATGATCTGATCCGTCATCTGATCCACCGTCTGCTTCTTAATCTCTCTCCCGCATTTCGGGCAATGCGGAATTCCGATTCTCGCATACAGCAGACGGAAATAATCATAAATTTCTGTCACAGTTCCCACGGTAGAACGGGGATTCCGGTTTGTCGATTTCTGATCAATGGAGATTGCCGGAGATAATCCTTCAATGCTTTCCACATCTGGTTTCTCCATCTGTCCCAAAAACTGTCTTGCATAAGAAGACAAGGATTCCATATATCTTCTTTGCCCTTCCGCATAAATGGTATCAAAAGCCAGAGATGATTTCCCCGATCCACTAAGGCCAGTCAGAACCACCAGTTCATTTCTCGGGATATCCACATCAATATTCTTTAAATTATGCTCATTTGCTCCTCTGATCTTAATAAATTGCTTCTTTTCTTCTGCCATCTTAGTCTACCTCTGTCTTATCTCAATCTATTCAAGTTCATTTAAATTTCTCTTCAACTCAACCAGCTTATCACGCAATTCCGCCGCGGCTTCGAAATTCAGTTCCGCCGCAGCCTTCTTCATCTGCTTTGTCAGACTGCCGATCAGCTTTTCAAGCTCTCCTTTACTCATGGATTCCGGATCTTTTTCAAGACGCATCTCTTCGGCCGCCATTTTCTTGGAAATACTGATCAGGTCACGCACGGATTTTCGGATCGTCTGTGGAGTAATTCCGTGTTCTTCGTTATAAGCCATCTGAATTGCACGCCGACGTTTCGTCTCATCAATCGCTACGCGCATAGAGTCCGTGATATGATCCGCATACATAATGACATGACCGTCCGCATTTCGCGCCGCACGTCCTATCGTCTGTATCAAGGAAGTCTCCGAACGCAGGAAGCCTTCTTTGTCAGCATCCAGAATAGCGACAAGCGTAATCTCCGGAATATCCAGTCCCTCTCTCAGAAGATTGATACCCACAAGTACATCAAACACGTCCAGACGCATATCACGAATGATCTCCGTCCGTTCCAGTGTATCAATATCGGAATGCAGATATTTCACCCTTATTCCCAGTTCTCTCATATAGTCTGTCAGATCTTCTGCCATGCGTTTCGTCAGAGTAGTGATCAGGACTTTATTCTTCCTTGCTGTCTCTTTATTCACCTCGGCTACCAGATCATCAATCTGTCCCTCAATCGGACGCACTTCCACCTCCGGATCCAGAAGCCCGGTCGGACGGATCACCTGCTCAGCCCGCAGCAGTTCATGCTGCTCTTCATATTCACCCGGAGTCGCGGAGACGAACATGACCTGGTCGATCTTGCTTTCAAATTCCTCAAAACTAAGCGGCCTGTTGTCCTTAGCCGACGGGAGACGGAACCCATAATCCACCAGCGTTGTTTTTCTCGACTGGTCCCCATGATACATCGCTCCGATTTGCGGAACCGTCTTATGGGACTCATCGATGATCATCAGAAAATCATCCGGGAAATAGTCGATCAAAGTCTGCGGCGGCTGTCCCGGTGCAAGTCCTGTCAAATGTCGGGAATAGTTCTCAATACCCGAACAGAATCCTGTTTCACGCATCATTTCAATATCAAAATTAGTTCGTTCGGAAATGCGCTGCGCCTCCAGAAGCTTGTCTTCTCCCTTAAAAAACCGGATCTGTCCCTCCAGTTCCTTTTCAATCTCCGCAATCGCCGCCTCCATTTTATCTTTGGAAACTACATAATGAGATGCCGGGAAAATTGCGACATGTCCGATCACATTCAGGATTTCTCCTGTAAGCGTATCAATCTCCGTGATCCGGTCAATCTCATCTCCGAAGAATTCCACTCTATATGCTATTTTCTCCGAATACGCCGGAAATATTTCCACAACGTCTCCCCGGACCCGGAATGTGCCCCGTTTGAAATCCATATCATTTCTGTCATACTGAATCTCGATCAGCTTCTTCAGCATCTCATCTCTGTCCTTTATCATTCCGGGGCGCAGAGAGATTACCATTTCTTTATAATCGATCGGCGAACCCAGTCCGTAAATGCAGGATACGCTGGCCACAATGATCACGTCATTGCGCTCGGACAGCGCTGCTGTCGCAGAATGACGGAGTTTATCAATCTCATCGTTGATTGCGGAATCCTTGGCAATGTAAGTGTCTGATGACGGGACATATGCTTCGGGCTGGTAGTAGTCGTAGTAGGACACAAAATACTCGACTGCGTTGTTAGGGAAGAATTCCTTGAATTCACCGTAAAGCTGCGCTGCAAGAGTCTTGTTGTGCGCTATAATCAGCGTTGGTTTATTTAATTGTTGGATGACATTCGCCATCGTAAAGGTCTTACCGGAACCGGTGACACCAAGAAGTGTCTGGCACTGGTTACCTTCCTTAAAGCCTTTTACTAACTGTTCAACCGCCTGCGGCTGGTCACCGGTCGGGGCATATTCTGATACTAATTCAAAATGATCCATGTAGTCCTCCTATGTTTGAACCCTCGAGGAAAACTCGATAGTTGGAATAAACTTTTTCATCAATTTTCATATTTTTATAACATCTGGAACTCTACTTCTTGCACATTTCCAGTACCCATTCTATGTACAGTACAGTATAGCATCAAAGGCCAAAAAAGTACAGAACAAAATGAACATTTGTTCTGTACTTTTTATCATGCCTTTTAACACTTTCTGTGTATCATCTAAGTTACCATTTAAGCATAAAAATCTACTCAAATTAAATCGTCACATTAAACGCCTTTTCCGGTTCAGTCGCATTCTGAATCGCCTCCGAGATCTGCTCCAGCGGGAATTCCTGAGTGATAATAGATTCCAGATCCCATTTTCCACTTGTCATAATTGCCATCACGTCTTTCCTTAATAATTGTTTCAGAATTGTTAAAGCCCTCCTGTCTTTCTGCTGATTTTAGTTAAGCAATTCATTCGCTTTTTCACATACAGAATAGAGTTCATCTTGTTAATTCATAATCATCCAGAAAGTTATACTCAATATCATCTTTGCAGTATCCGATCACCTTTCGTAAATTGATTTTCCTAACACTGTTAAATATATTTGTATCAATGACATCACTTGTTTTTCTGAACTGTGCAATCAATTCCTTCATTTCATCTCTTTTCGATCCTCTTCCTCCACCGCAGCTCACACAATTTTCCGTAAACCGGCAGGCACATTGGATAAAATGAAGTCCATTAGAGTCCCTCCAAGCTTTGATTGCCTCTTCTTTTACCAGATACAGCGGCCGTATCAACTCCATTCCTTCAAAATTCTGACTGTGAAGCTTCGGCATCATCGTTTCCACTTTACCGCTGTATAACATGCCCATGAGAATGGTTTCGATGACATCATCAAAATGATGCCCTAACGCAATCTTATTACATCCCAGTTCCTTTGCCTTGGAATACAGATATCCCCGTCGCATTCTCGCACAGAGATAGCAGGGATTCTTATCAATTGCCGCCACGGTATCAAAAATATCAGTCTCAAATACAGTAAGCGGTATACCAAGGAGATTGGCATTATCCTGAATAATTTTCCAGTTATCTTCATTGTATCCTGGATTCATAATCAGAAATACTACCTCAAAATGAACCTTACCATGCTTCTTCAATTCCTGTATTAATTTTGCAAGAAGCATGGAATCCTTTCCCCCGGATATGCACACTGCCACACGGTCTCCTTCCTGGATCAGCTGATATTCATTCAGTGCTTTGGTAAATGGCCGCCAGATCGCTCTGCGGTATTTCTTAATGATGCTTCGCTCGATCTCTTCTTTTTTCTCCTCTTTTTCTTTTTGACAATCCCCCTGCATAAACCTCGACAAAGACAAACGTAAGTAAGCTCGATAGCCACCCTCCACATTGACTGCATCGTACCCTTCATCTTCCAGTTCTTCCACATATTCCTGGCTTCTGTCTCCGGTATGACAGAGCATATAGATGGTTTTTGCCTCATCCAGTTCTTTCCTGCGTTCTTCCAGTTCAGCCATCGGAATATTCACCGCTCCCGGGAAGGTTCCCCGCTGATACTGATCATTGGGGCGGATATCCACCACCATACTTTGATTCCATTCTATTTTTTCCAATTCTTCTACTGTAATCGTCTTCATTTCTGCTCCTATATCAAACGCAATAATAATATGTTACATATCATTCCCAACATAATAGAAATCAGCACCACTGCCAATCCTGCCAGAAATGTCTTCCTTTATCCTCTATGAATACTACCATCATAAACCTATTTAGTCAATAGGTTATATATGTTTAACAAGTAACAAAAGCGACCAACTTTTTACGGTTGATCGCCTTTGGCTTATTCACTCTTATTCATTTACGCTATCATTTTATTCGTTAATCTAAATGATATACAACATCAATTGGGACTTCCTGTATTGAATTTAAATACGAAACTATAATTCCAATCCGTTTTGATTTTCCTTCTAAACTATCGTGCCATCGCAAGCTAAATTCTTCTTCTGTAAGATATGTGTAACTACCGGCAGTAGATGGATCCATAAAATAATAAATATATGTATCTTTTTCCGTATCCTTCTTATATCCAATTAACACAACATAGTGACCGTCGTCTTCTGTTATTCTGTTATATTCACATAGTTCGTCCCATTTTCCGGAGTTGTTGCAAGTTCCCAAAGTAATCGATCTTCTCTGGTGTCAAAATCATACCCTGCATAGCGTAAAACAGATGCGACGCAAGCCACTCCACAGGTAAAATTATGGCTTTGTCTATATAACGGTAATTTTAAAAATTTATATTTTCCTGTTTCATCCGTTTCAGGCAACGACATTTTTGAAATATTATAATTATAAAATGTATTTCCTTCCGGTTCAGTGTCGTTCAAGTAATAATCCTTCATTTGATTGGCAAGATCTTCAGCTTCGGGTATTTCATTTGCCGTATAGGCAGCATTGCTCCCGCCATTGCAAAGCAGAGGATAAGAGACATTGTCCCTTTTGCGTGTAATTTCTTCTGTTTAATCCCGATAAAGAGCAGCGCACCGCCCGACAAAATCATCAAACCAACAAAAAAACCTGTATGGGAATTATCTCCCGTCTACTGACTGGTTGTATCAGTTGTAGGCTCGGTTGCCTTTACAATTTTGATAAGCTCGCAAGTCTTGCTTTCGGTACTGTTCAGTTCAAAAGCTTCCTGTGTTAAGCTGCCGTCTTTCAGCGTGACACCGTCAGACAGAGTTATCTCTGTCTGAATATCTTTAACGGCATACGAATTGTTATTTTTTACGGTAAGCGTTACATTGACATCTTCATTTGCCGCATATTCCGACTTGTCGAAAGTAAGCGTAGCCACTAAACCGTTCTGTTCTGCTTCGGCTGCAAAAACTGTAATTGTCATAAATGTAGATACAACAAATACAAAGCTTAAAAGCACCGGCATAAGCTTCTTGATTTTTTTCATCTCGAAATACCTCCAATCAATTATTATCTCGTACCGCTCCTTTACGGTAGTTTTATGTTGATTAGTAAATCAAACGTTCGTTTTCATTATACTATTTTCCCTTTACTATTCCAATAGGGTAATTCAAGTACGCCGAGGCGTACTTGCTGCGAGGTGCGCGTCATGCTCTGCATGACACAATACATCTGCGCACCTCTGCAATCCGCCGGAGGCTTTATCTTGGAAGAAGATAAAAAACCACATAGCCGTATCGCATACAGTCTATGTGGTCTCTCGTTATTTCACGTTCACGTTTTAATATATAGGATTTGCTCTATACTTAATTCTCATTCATCTTCGTCAGCTTCGCTGCCTGGTCAGCCGCAATCAGACTGTCAATGATTTCATCCAGATCTCCGTTCATAATCGTATCAAGTTTATGCAACGTGAGCTTAATTCTGTGATCCGTCACGCGTCCCTGCGGGAAGTTATAGGTACGGATCTTCTCGGAACGGTCACCGGTTCCGATCTGGCTTCTTCTTGCCTCGGCTTCTGCCGACTGCTGCTTCTCCAGTTCCAGCTCATACAGTTTAGAACGCAGAAGACGGAAAGCCTTTTCCTTATTCTGAAGCTGTGATTTCTCGGTCTGGCTGTAAATGACAATTCCTGTCGGGTAGTGGGTCAGACGAACCGCAGAGTCCGTTGTGTTGACACACTGTCCACCATTTCCGGAAGCACGCATAACGTCAATACGGATATCTTTCTCATCGATCACAACATCCACTTCTTCCGCTTCCGGCATAACTGCTACCGTGATCGTTGATGTATGGATACGTCCGCCGCTTTCCGTCTCCGGTACACGCTGTACTCGATGTACACCGCTTTCGTATTTCATACGGGAATATGCTCCCTGCCCGGTTAACATGAACACAACTTCCTTAAAACCGCCGATCCCATTTTCACTTAAGGAAATGATCTCACTTTTCCAGCGTCGGTTGTCCGCGTAATGGATATACATGCGGTAGATCTCTGCAGCGAAAAGTGCTGCTTCATCTCCGCCCGCTCCTGCACGAATCTCCACGATAACGTTTTTGTCATCGTTCGGATCTTTCGGTAACAGCAGGATTTTCAGTTCCTGCTCTAATTCTTCGATTCTCTTTTTGGAGTCATTCAGCTCTTCTTTTGCCAGTTCCTTCATCTCTTCGTCGCTTTCTTCTTCCAGCATAAGAAGGCTGTCCTCTATATTCTGCTTACAACTCTTATATTCCTTATATGCCTCAACAATCGGGGTCAGATCATTCTGTTCCTTCATGAGCTTGCGGAAACGATTCTGGTCATTCACCACATCCGGTTCCTGCAGTTCGCCCATAATCTCTTCATAGCGGATCAGCAAATCCTCTAATTTGTCAAACATATTATTCTCCTCCTGCTATCAGCTTAGTCTCAGCCTTTATGATTCTATTTTACTATTCTCTCCTGAAATATTGTACACGCCGGAAACGACCCGGTCAAGACCTGCCAAATCCTTTTGTGTATGTATTTTCTCAAATCCGGCCTCACGAAGCAGCTCTTCGACCGCTTCCTTCTGATCATGGCCGATCTCCAGATACAAATACCCGCCATCTTTCAGATACTTTCTGCTCTCTTCCGCCAGAATCCGATAGAAATAAAGTCCGTCTTCCCGTCCGTCCAACGCGATAAACGGATCATATTTCTGCACTTCTTCTTCCAATCCCCCGATTACTGCGGTCGGTATATAAGGCGGATTAGAAACGATGATGTCGAATTGCCCCTGTATTTCGGAAAACATATCGCTCTTAATAAATTCCACATCAGCTCCCAGTCTGCGGGCATTTTCTCTTGCAACTGCAAGCGCCTCTTCCGAGACATCCACTGCAGTGCAGACCAGTTCCGGATTTCTTTTCTTCATACTGATAATAATACAGCCGGATCCTGTGCACATATCCAGCACTTCTATATTCCCCGGAATCTCTCTTCGAATCAGCTCTTCTGGAAATTCTTCTCTCGCCTCATCGCCAAATTCCTCGCCTCTGATCCGCGGAGAGTTCTCCGCCTCTTCCACCAGGATCTCGGTATCCTGCCTGGGAATCAGCACATGCTCATTGACCATAAATGCCATTCCCATAAATTCCTGAATCCCGGTCAGATGCTGAACCGGTATTCTCTGAAGCCGTTTCCCGATCAATTCAAAATACTGCTTTTCATCTTCAGGATCCATTTCATCGAATCCGTCCACATAATATCGGGTGCGGTTCATTCCCGTCACATGTTCCATCAGGATCCAGGCATCACTCTCTGCATCTGAAATCTGATTTTCATTTAGATTCCGTACTGCTTTTTTATATGCTTCCTGATACGTCACTTGTCTCTTCTCCATCCTGCCATCCGAAATTCTTACGCAGATACTCTTTCCAGTCAAATACCGCTTCAACGGAAGCGATTCCCACCTGAATCATCTCATCATTCGGCTCCTTAGTTGTCAGATGCTGCAGCATGAGTCCCGGTTTACTCAAGATACAGACAATCGGGTTATTACTGTTCCCGGCCCATTTGATCAGCTCATACGAAATACCGGCAATGATCGGAAGCAGCACAATTCTCACGATCACCCGCATGACAACAGAATCAACCCTTACAAAAAACAGTAGTACGATTCCGACAATCATGACAAACAGCATGAAACTGGTTCCACATCTTTTATGTTCCTTGGAACTCTTGCGGACATTTTCCACGGTAAGCGGAAGCCCATGCTCAATACAATTGATACATTTGTGTTCTGCGCCATGATACTGATACAGTCTCCGGATATCCTTCATCAAAGAAATGGCTGCTACATACCCGACAAAAATTGCAATTCGGACCACACCTTCCAGAATCAGCCGTACCGTATAAGATGGCACCCATTTTTTCAGAAAATCAGATATAAAATAAGGGAGCACCATGAAGATGCCGATCGCCAGAACAAACGATACCACCATTGTCAAAGCCATCAGAAGATCCTCCTGCTTTTTGGCCTTCTTCTCCTCCGCTTCTGTCCGTTCCCGCGCTTCTTCTTCCTCTTCATAGAATCCTGCGGACCAGTTCAGCGTGCTCATTCCGAGTACCATGGAATCCACAAAATTAAACACACCGCGTATGAACGGAATCTTCGTAAGTGCCGACCATTTACCGGTGACACTTCTGTAGTTGTCTTTTTTGATCTCTATTTCTCCGTCAGGCTTCCTTACCGCAACTGCGTAAGTATCACGATTCTTCATCATGACACCTTCCAGAACTGCCTGCCCTCCAATATTGGATGATTTCATCTTATTTCCTTTCCATCATACAAATCCATATAAACCTTATAGAGAAAACAGGCTGAGATTCTGAAAACCTCAGCCTGCTGATATCTTACAGTATGAAAGCTTCGATAAGCTTTCTTCCTATTCCGGATATTATTTAATTCCGTATTTCTTATTGAACTTATCAACACGGCCACGAGCCTGAGTTGCTTTCTGCTGTCCTGTGTAGAACGGATGACACTTAGAGCAGATTTCTACGTGGATATCTTTGCTTGTAGATCCTGTTACAAATGTATTTCCGCAGTTGCAGGTTACAGTTGCCTGATGATATGCTGGATGGATTCCTTCTTTCATGATTTTCACCTCTTCTTAGTTTATTCGTTTTACGCGTTCAACGCGGCTAATTGTCTATAAACAGCTTTCTTATTGTAGCACACTTCATGTGCAAATGCAAGTTTTTTCATTTAAAATTATTAACCAAATTCTTAAATGCATTTCATTTTCTTGACCATCTGAACAAACTCGGCATTGTTCTTTGTCCGGTCAAACAGATTCAGGATATTGTCCGCAGCTTCATCCGGCTTCATGCCGTTCAGTGCGCGGCGCATAATATCAACCGCCTCCTGCTCTTCTGTGCTGAGGAGCAGGTCATCTCTTCTGGTTCCGGATTTCGGAATGTCGATTGCCGGGAAGATTCTCTTCTCAGACAGCTTTCTGTCGAGAACAAGCTCCATATTACCGGTTCCTTTGAATTCCTCGTAAATCACATCATCCATCTTACTTCCGGTATCAACGAGCGCTGTGGCAAGAATTGTAAGGCTTCCGCCTTCCCTCATATTTCTGGCCGCACCGAAGAAACGCTTCGGCATATGGAGTGCAGCCGGATCCAGACCACCGGACAGTGTTCGCCCGCTTGGCGGAACAACCAGATTGTACGCTCGAGCCAGTCTTGTAATACTGTCCAGAAGGATCATAACATCTTTCTTATGCTCTACCAGTCTCTTCGCACGCTCGATTACCATCTCTGAGACTCTCTTGTGATGTTCCGGCAATTCATCAAATGTAGAATAGATCACCTCCACATTATCGCCTTCAATCGCTTCCTTAATATCGGTTACTTCTTCCGGTCTCTCATCGATCAGAAGAATCAGAAGATGAACCTCCGGATTGTTCTTTCTGACAGACAGTGCAACCTGTTTCAGAAGCGTTGTCTTACCGGCTTTCGGCGGCGACACGATCATACCTCTCTGTCCTTTTCCAATCGGGGACAGCAGATCCATAACACGCATGGAGGTGCTTGTCCGCCCTGTCTCAAGGCTCAGCCTCTTATTCGGGAAAATCGGTGTCATATCCTCAAAATTTCTCCGTTTTGCAGCTTCTGCCGGAGAAACGCCGTTGATCTGTGTCAGATACAGGAGTGCACTGAACTTTTCCTGCATTGTCTTCACTCTGGTGTTACCGGTCAGGATATCGCCCGTCTTAAGTCCGAACCTGCGGATCTGAGACGGAGACACATAAACATCATCCTCACCGGGAAGATAATTCTTGGAACGTATAAAGCCATACCCGTCCGGCATTACTTCCAGAATTCCATTTACGGTGCGTCCGCTGTCAAGTTGTTCAATATCCACGTTACTGCCCTGCTTCTCATTCTTGATCTCTTCCTTGACCTCTTTTGCATTTTCTTTATCATCTTCATTCAGCATCGCTTCGATGAGCTCCGCCTTCTTTAATGTAGAAATTCCTTTTAAACCTCTTGCCTTGGCAAGCTCTTTTAACGTAGCAAGCGGCAAAGATTCATACTTTTCTCGCGTCATGTTCTATATTACCTCCTCTAAAAATATTTATCATTCATATATCAAAATTATTAAGTAACCTATTCTTCTCTCAAGGGAAAATCTGTGGATATGACTTCAAATCGTTCACTGAATCAGCTATTACACGGTATATAGCCAAAAGGATGATTGAATATAGTATACCTTATTTTTTACAAATTGAAAAGCATTATTTTCAATTGCTTTACTCTCTCAAGAATGTTATCATAAGAAGTAAGTTTCAAAAACAAATATCTGAGCAGAATTTTACTGCCCAGTCGAGGAGGATAATGACATGTCAATAAGTGAAAAAGCATTGGAAATGCATGAAAAATGGAACGGTAAGATTGAAACAACTGCTAAATCACACGTGAATTCGCGCGAAGATCTGGCAATCGCCTACACTCCGGGTGTAGCTGAACCTTGTAAAGTGATCGCCAAAGATAAGGAAGCAGCTTACAAATATACGATAAAGGCAAATACGATCGCCGTAGTTTCTGACGGAAGTGCTGTCCTCGGTCTCGGAAATATCGGAGCCCATGCCGCTATGCCGGTTATGGAAGGAAAAGCGGTTCTCTTCAAAGAATTCGGCGGTGTCAACGCAGTTCCGATCTGTCTGGATACCCAGGACACCGAAGAGATCATTAAAACAGTGGTAAATATTGCGCCTGCATTTGGCGGTATCAATCTGGAAGATATCTCTGCACCGCGTTGTTTTGAGATTGAAAGCCGACTGAAAGAACTTCTTGATATCCCGGTCTTCCATGATGACCAGCACGGTACAGCCATCGTTGTGCTCGCCGGAATCATCAACGCACTCAAAGTAACCGGCAAGAAGATGGAAGAATGCAAGGTTGTGGTAAACGGTGCCGGCAGCGCCGGTGTGGCGATCACAAAGCTCCTTCTCACCTATGGTTTCCCGGATATCACCATGTGCGACATCAACGGAATCATTTCCGAGAATTCTCCGAATCTGAACTGGATGCAGCAGGAAATGGCGAAGCTCACCAACCTTTCCGGTGCAGCCGGAACACTTGCAGATGCCCTCAAAGGCGCCGATATCTTCGTCGGAGTTTCCGCACCGAACATTGTCACAAAAGAAATGGTTGCATCCATGAATCCGGATGCCATTCTTTTCGCAATGGCCAATCCGGTTCCGGAAATCATGCCGGATCTTGCCAAGGAAGCCGGTGCAAAGGTAGTCGGAACAGGACGTTCTGATTTCCCGAATCAGGTGAATAACGTCATCGCATTCCCAGGCATTTTCAAAGGTGCTCTGGAAGGACGTGCCACACAGATCACGGAAGAAATGAAGCTTGCAACTGCAAAAGCAATCGCCGGTCTTGTTTCAGACGAAGAACTGAACGAGAATAATATTCTTCCGGAAGCATTTGACCCGCGGGTGGCAGATGTTGTCAGCAAAGCGGTCAAGGCACTGATCTAATCGATGACGGAGCGGAGATTCTGGGGAGAAAAACGATATTTCTCCCTGGATTACTATCTGAAGACAACCTATGGCGAGAAGCTCTATAAGGTTTCATTAAACGGCGGCTGTACCTGTCCGAACCGTGACGGGACCTGCGGTGAACGGGGCTGCATCTTCTGCAGTGAAGGGGGGTCCGGAGATTTTGCCGCCTCGCCTGCCCTGACGATTCGGGAACAGCTCGAAGAAGGGAAAGCACTTATTCGGCGCAAACAGACCGGTAACGGATACATCGCCTATTTCCAGGCATACACGAACACCTATGCTCCGCTGGAACATCTCCGAAAGATCTTTTACGAGGCGATTCTGGAACCGGACGTAAGGATCCTTTCCATCGCCACCAGACCAGATTGTTTAAGCGACGAGATTCTTGCACTTCTCGATGAACTGAATCGGATCAAACCGGTATGGATCGAGCTTGGGCTGCAGACCATCCATCCCGAGAGCGCGCGTTTCATACGTCGTGGTTACGATCTGAAAGTATTTGAAAATACCGCAGAGGCATTGATACGACTTAACATTTCGGTTATCGTACATGTGATCCTGTTTCTTCCCGGAGAATCTCCTGCGCAGATGCTGGATACCATCCGATACTTGAACCGGATCCCCATTCAGGGTATTAAACTGCAGCTCCTTCACATATTAAAACATACGGATCTGGCAGATTATTATCAGGAACATCCCTTCTCCGTTCCTTCCATGGAAGAATACTTTGACGTTCTTGGTATGTGCATCTCCAATCTTCGTCCGGATATTGTAATACACCGGCTCACCGGAGACGGCCCCAAATCACTTCTGATCGAGCCGCTCTGGACCGGGAATAAAAGGCTGGTTCTGAACTCCATGCAGAAATACCTGAAAGACAACGATATCTGGCAGGGAAAAGAGTATATTGATTTATAAGGAGGACGACATCATGTCTGAAACTTTCACACTATATAAACTGATCATTCTGTATATGCTGGACAAGGTGGATTTTCCGCTTACCAACGCACAGATTTCAGAATTCATACTGAACAAAGGATATACGACCTATTTCAAGCTTCAGCAGGCACTTTCCGAACTTACGGAAGCGGAACTGATCCGGGAAGAGACTTCCCACAACCGTACCCTTTATCATCTGACAGAAGACGGTGCCCAGTCCATCCAGTATTTCAAAAACAATATCTCCCGCTCTATACGAGAAGATATCGACAATTATTTACGCGAGAAAAAATATGATCTCAAAAATGAGGTTGCTGTAAAGGCCGATTATTACCGAAACACATCCCGGGAATTCTCAGTCAGATGCCAGGTTCTGGAAGACGAACTTCCTCTGATCGACCTGACGCTCTCTGTTCCAAGCGAAGCCGAAGCCGAAGCCATCGTCACAAACTGGCAGAAAAAGAATCAGGAAATCTATGCCTGGCTCATGGCAAATCTGCTGTAAGCCAATATAATACACAAAAAAACGGTGCCCGAATCCGGAGGTTTTGATCCATTGTCCTCCTTTTCGGACACCGCTTTTTTTATTCATTTACACGACTACACGAAAACAGATATAATTCCGTTCATCGATAAAATCCGTACTCACCGTAATCTCACCGCCGTACCGCTCACTGAGCAGCTTTGCATTATAAAGACCAAGTCCCCGCTTCCCGTCTTCACTTTTTGTAGAAAACCCTTTTTCAAAGAAACGTCCGATATTCTCCAGCTTGACATTCCTCATACGGTTTTTGATAGTGAAGACAACCCGGTCATTTTCGGAATCCAGTTCCATGATAACCCGGTTCAGTTCCTCCGTGCATGCTTCATAAGCATTATCAACCAGCGTTCCGATGATCTCGATCAGATGATGTTCGGATATCCCGGAGAGGATTTCCAGATTCTTCACCACGATTTCCGTCTTCACATAAGATGGTGCCCGCACGATTTTGCTGTATAAAAAGCCTGCAAGCACTTTATCACTGATCTTGAGGAGCGGAAGATACATCCGGTTCTCATCATCCTTCACTGCTTCCATGATATATTGTGACTGCCGTTCCACAAGCTCATCATAATTGTCCACCGTAAGATGCATGTTTAAAATGGCATTGATCTGGTTGTCGAATTCGTGCTGTCTCGCCCGGATCTCTTTCACCAGTTCCTCAAGCGGCTGAATGTAGAGTTGATACAGGCGCAGTTCCTGCTCTTTTTGCTGCATAATCAGATAATTCTTTCTCCAGTCAACGATTCCCCATATGATGACCACCACCATCAGAACGAACATGACAAATACCCGATAGTCAAAGGTCCCGCTGTACAGGAAATCCACGACCAGATAGACCGATACAAGCAATGCGATCACACAGAAAATACGGTATAAAAACTTTCTCACCCAATCAATCATTTATTATTCTCCCCATTTCCGCTTTATATGTCACGCCGATTTCAACTGTATCACTGCAGTTTCTCAATTTAATCACCCGATTCACGGTATCAATGTACTCAATCTCCTGCCGGTTCACGGCAAACATCCGGTGCGACTGCACAAACATTTCTTTCGGCAGCTTCTGCATCATCTGCTTCAGCGTTACATATGGTACTTTCCAGTTTTCACCCCTCATGTGAATGCAGATTCCGCGCGGAACTGCTTCAATATAGCGAATGTCCTGACATTTCACCTGATAGTTAATTCCATCCTTTTTTACGATGACTGTCCTCGGCTCCTCCTGTTTTTTATTCACAAGTACTTTTCTTACGACTTCCTCCACCTGTGTACGATCAAAAGGCTTCATAATATATTGATAGCAATGCAGTTCTCGATACGCCTGCATCTCCATTGCTCCCACGGAAGTCACCATCACGATCGGTGTAAACATATACTGGAATTTTTCTCTTACCTCTCTGGCGAAGATAATTCCTCCGATATCCTCTTTCCGGCTTCCGCTTAAGTTTACATCCAGAAGAAAAAGACCATATCGGATATTTTCTTCCAACAGGTCTTTCGCTTCCTTATATGAGGAGGCGGCATGGACCTGAATCTCGGCCGAATACTCATTCAGAATACGGATGAGCGCTTCCATCGAAGCGTGTTCATCTTCCAGAATCAGCACATGTATCATATCCAGCACCTCCCACTCTTCTCTATTCAACTGTCTGCTCTATTCGGAAATAATTTCCTTCGCGCTCTTAACCAGACCTGCAAGTCCCTGGATCTCTGACGGAATGATGATTTTGGTCGCTTTTCCGTCCGCTGCCTTCTCGAAAGCCTCCAGACTCTTGATCCGAAGAACTGCCTCATCGGCCCCCGCTTCACGGAGGAAACGAATACCGTCTGCATTTGCCTGCTGCACTTTGAGGATTGCTTCTGCTTCACCTTCGGCTTCCTTGATCCTCTTTTCCTTCTCTGCTTCCGCCTGAAGGATCGCCGCCTGCTTCTCAGCCTCCGCTTTCAGAATTACAGATTCCTTCTCACCTTCTGCAACAAGGACGGTAGATTTCTTCTCTCCTTCTGCTCTCAGGATTGCTTCACGACGTTCACGTTCCGCCTTCATCTGCTTCTCCATCGCATCCTGGATCGCTGCCGGTGGAATAATGTTCTTCAGCTCCACGCGATTGACCTTGATTCCCCACGGATCCGTTGCCACATCAAGAGATGCTCGCATCTTTGTATTGATCGTCTCTCGGGATGTCAGTGTCTGGTCCAGTTCCAGTTCACCGATGATATTTCGAAGTGTTGTTGCCGTCAGATTCTCAATTGCCATAATTGGATTTGCCACACCATAGCAGTACAGCTTCGGATCTGTAACCTGATAGAATACAACGGTATCAATTCGCATCGTTACATTATCTTTCGTGATAACCGGCTGTGGATCAAAATCAACGACCTGTTCCTTCAGATCGACTCTTCTTGCAACGCGGTCGATCAACGGAAGTTTAAAATGAAGCCCTACACTCCAGGTCGCCTGATACGCACCAAGCCGTTCTACGACCAGCGCCTTTGCCTGCGGAACGATCTTCACACAAGAGATCAATACCAGTAAAATAATCACAAAAATCGTTGCTAAAATAATGAATCCCATATTAACCCTCCTCGTATCGTCTGACTATTAACTTGACTCCGGAAATATTGATCACTTTTGCAATGGTTCCGGCTTCCAGGATCTCTTCATCCTTCTCCGATCGCACCGTCCATTCCTGCCCGTTGACCACCGCCATTCCGGTCTGGCTCATGTTGTCCACTCTTTCGGCAATCCGGATCGTCTTGCCGATGATTCCTTCATAGTTGGTCTTCTCTCTCCTGCTGTTGATGCATTTCACCGCGAACGGTCTCGTGAAAAACAACAACAGAAACGTGACTGCAAAAAACGCGATGACCTGAACAAGAAACGGAAATTTCAGAATGTTCAGAATCAGCGCCACAAGCGCGCCTCCGGCAGCCCAGATACTGGTCAGTCCCACCGTAATGATCTCGACTACCAGAAGGATGATCAGAAGAACCAGCCATGCAATGGTAATATAACTGTCTTCCAGTACCATCTCATCACTTCCTTCCTGTTGCATACATCGTATCAGAGTTTCCCCCGATGTTCAACTGATATTGCGTGAATCGGGCGATTTCCTGTTTCAATGAAGTATCCTGGCTATTTTTCATGAAGCCAGCGCATATGTTCCTTGATCTTTGCTTCATAACCGTTATCTCCGGGTTCATAGAATACCTCTCCTTTGATCTCATCCGGAAGATACTGCTGTTCTACATAGTGCTTCGGATAATCATGCGCATATCGATATCCCACACCATGTCCCAGATTTTGGGAACCCTTATAATGTGCATCCTGCAGATGAGGCGGAACAGTCGTTTTCACTCGTTTTACATTATCCATGGCGGCAGAAATGGCATTGCATGCCGAATTACTCTTTGGTGCAGTCGCCACATACAGCACCGCCTGTGACAAGATAATCTGTGCCTCCGGCATTCCGATCCGCTCTGCAGCCTGAGCCGCAGAAACGGCAACCGTAAGAGCCATGGGGTCTGCATTTCCCACATCTTCCGACGCACAGATCATGATCCGGCGGGCAATAAACTTGATATCTTCTCCCGCATACAGCATTTTGGCCAGATAATAAACTGCCGCATCCGGATCAGACCCTCGCATGCTTTTGATAAATGCCGAGATCGTGTCATAGTGGTTATCGCCGGTCTTATCATACCGCACGACCCGTTTTTGAATGCACTCAGAGACCACATCCAGCGTAAGATGGATCCATCCGTCATCACTCCGGCTTGTAGTCAGAATCCCCAGTTCCACCGCATTTAATGCAAGCCTTGCATCTCCTCCCGACAGATCGGCCAGAAAGTGCAGCGCATCCTCGTCAATCTTTGCATGATAGCTTCCCATTCCCTTCCTGGTGTCATTCACCGCTCTCATGATCAGCCTCTCAACATCCTCTTTGGAAAGTGGCTTTAATTCGAAGATGCTGGAACGGGAGATCAGCGCACTGTTGACTTCAAAATATGGATTTTCGGTCGTGGCACCGATCAGAATCAGCGTTCCGTCTTCTACAAAAGGAAGCAGATAATCCTGCTGGCTTTTGTTAAACCGGTGGATCTCATCCACAAACAGAATCGTCTTTCTCTGATACATGCCGTAGATCTGTTTCGCTTTATTTACAACTTCTTCCATATCCTTTTTCCCGGCCACTGTGGCATTGATCTGCGTAAATTCGGCGCTTGTCGTATTTGCAATCACTTTCGCGAGCGTCGTTTTCCCCGTTCCGGGCGGGCCGTAGAAAATCACCGAGCTCAGTTTGTCCGCCTTGATCGCACGGTATAACAGTTTGTCCTTCCCGATAATATGCTGCTGTCCAACCACTTCTTCCAGCGTCGTCGGCCGCAGTCTGGATGCGAGCGGAGATTCTTTCTCTTTATTTGTCTCTCTCATATATTCAAACAGATCCATTTTCCATCTCTCCTTTGTATTCTACACAAGTCCTGCCAACTCACGTATTACTTCCCCTGCAATCAGAAGCCCTGCCACCGGAGGGGTAAAGGAAATGCTCCCCGGTATGCTTCTTCGTACTCCGGCATCTTCCCCTGTATCCCTACCCGAAGTATCAATCGGCTTCTCTTTCGAGTATACCACTTTTAAATGGCCGATACCACGATTCTTCAGTTCCTTTCTCATCACTTTACAGAGCGGACAGACACTGGTCTTTGTGATATCCGTTATCTCAAACATCTCCGGATGAAGTTTATTCCCGGTCCCCATACTGCTGATGATCGGTATTCCACGCTTTCTTGCCTCACATACCAGTGTCAGTTTTGCCGTCACTGTATCGATCGCATCTATGATATAATCCGGTCGTTCATCCAATATGTCCCCCAGATTATCGGTCAATACAAATCGCTCATAGGTTCTGACCCGAATCTCCGGGCAAATATCCGCGATTTTCTCTTTCATGACCTCTGTTTTATATCGTCCTTCCGTGCTGTGCAGTGCAATCGACTGGCGATTGATATTCGTAAGCGATACAGTGTCATTATCGATCAAAATCAATGTTCCGACCCCGGATCTCGCCAGCGCCTCCACACAGTGTGAACCGACGCCTCCGATTCCGAATACCATAACCGAAGCCTTTTTCAATCGTTCCATGCCATCCGTCCCCAACAAAAGTTCTGTTCTTGAAAATTCATTTATCATACTCTTTCATCTTTCCTAATTTAATATCAGTTCATCCACCGTCACAAATTCATAGCCTTCCTTCCGGAGCAGGTCTATGATCCGAAGCGCGGCATGTACCGAAGATTTGTAACAGTCATGTAAGAGAATCATATCATTTTCCCGCACATCCGTCACTACTTTATTTACAATTTCATCCTCATTCTCCGTCGTCCAGTCCAACGGATCTACAGTCCACAGAACGGGAATGACATTCATCTCCTTTTCCAGATCCTTCTGCCAGGCACCAAACGGAGGCCGCATGTATTCCGTGGGACGGCCGGTAATTCTTTCCACAGCCTGACTCGTCTTCTCGATCTCTTCTTTTGCTTTTACACTGTCGATCCTCGTGATCTCCACATGATTATACGTATGATTCCCGACAATATGACCTTCTTCATACTCCCTTTTCACCAGTTCCGGATAGCGTTCTACATTGAGGCCGATCACGAAAAAAGTTACTTTTACCCCTCTTTCTTTCAGACCGTCCAGCAAAAGCGGCGTACACGACGGGTGGGGTCCGTCATCAAATGTCAGTGCGATTTTCATTTTTTCTTCTTTCATTTCCTGTACTGCATCTTCCCTGCTGCCGGTTTCCTGCGATCTGCCCTCCCAGATTCCCAGTGCCGTAAACAGCAAAATCATATAACAAATGGTGCAAACAGACTTCCATAACCGGTATTTCAAGCTCCCACCCCGTTTTCCATATTCTCTCTAATATATGAAAATCTCTGATTTCCTATACCTCGGGCATTTCTCTTATTGCAATATACATATTCAATGTTATAATATCAGATAGGTTATCGATACAAAGGAGGAAAATCATGTCAGATTCGACAGGAAAAGAGAATAAAATGGGGGTCATGCCCATACCGAAACTACTGTTCACAATGTCACTTCCTATCATACTTTCCATGCTGGTACAGGCACTTTACAATATTGTTGACAGCATGTTTGTTGCCCGGCTGAATGAAAATGCACTTACCGCCGTTTCACTCACATTTCCCATACAGAACCTGATAATCGCGGTCGCATCGGGTACCGGCGTCGGGATCAACTCACTTCTCTCCAGGAATCTGGGCGAGAAGAACTACGAGGCGGCTGACCGTGCTGCATCCAACGGCTTATTTCTTGGATTTATGAGTTCCCTGGCGTTTGCTGTTCTTGGCGGCCTTTGCTCAGGTGTTTTTTTTCATATTCAGACAACCGATCTGCAGATCGTCCGCTACGGCACACAGTATATGCGAATCATTACGATCTGTTCCATCGGCATTTTCCTGCAGGTTACTTGTGAGAGGCTGCTTCAAGCCACCGGGAAAACGTTCTATGCTATGATCACTCAGGGAACCGGTGCCATTATCAACATCATTTTAGATCCGATTCTGATCTTCGGGTTGTTCGGTTTTCCAAGACTTGAGGTGGCAGGTGCCGCAGTTGCCACGATTATTGGTCAGATGATTGCAGCGGCAATGGCTCTGCTTTTTAACATTACGAAAAACAAAGATATTCATATTCATTTGAAAGGCTTTCGTCCAAACCGTACTGTCATTCTAAATATTTATACAGTCGGGATACCTTCGATTATTATGATGTCCATCGGTTCTGTCATGACGTTTGGCATGAATAAGATTTTATTGATGTTCTCTTCAACAGCAGCCGCTGTATTCGGAGTTTATTTTAAACTTCAAAGCTTTATCTTCATGCCGATCTTCGGTCTGAATAACGGAATGATACCGATCATCGCGTTTAATTACGGTGCGCGTCAGAAAAAAAGAATTCTGCACACGATATGGCTCAGTATCTGCACTGCTGTTACGATTATGCTCTTTGGGCTGGTACTCTTTCAGTGCTTTCCGGATGTCATGCTCCGCATGTTCGATGCTTCTGACCGGATGCTTGAAATCGGCATCCCTGCTCTGCGGATCATCAGCCTCAGTTTTATTTTCGCCGGATTCTGTATCGTATCAGGTTCGGTATTTCAGGCCCTCGGGAACGGCATGTACAGTCTGATCGTCTCTGTTGCAAGGCAGTTATGTGTTATACTGCCTGTTGCCTATTTATTTGCCCGGCTTTTCGGGTTAAATCAGGTGTGGTGGGCAATTCCGATCGCTGAACTTGTGTCGGTCGTACTTTCCGCCTGGTTCCTGAGGCGCATTTATCTCCAAAAAGTCAACCCGTTGTAGTACGATATATAAAAAAATTATATTCCAAAAACAACTTGGTTTCTGGGATATCATTTTTTATACTCCTAAAGTGCTTTGTGGTACAGCATCTCAATATCTTTCTGTGTAGATTGTCTCGGATTTGCCAGAATATTTCCGCTCTTCATTGCATCTGCTGCCATCTGCGGGATCTTGTCTTCTGTCACCCCTACATCGGAAAGTCTGGAAGGAATACCAAGATCCTTCAGAAGCTCGCGCGCTTCGTCAACCAGCATCTCCGGCACAAAATCGACAACCGGTTCGCTTTCCTTGCTGATGTAATTGTAGATCTTCTCATAACGTCCGTGATCTGCAAGTGCGTTGTATTCTACAATCGTCGGAAGCAGGATGGAATTTGCCACTCCGTGCGGCACATGGAAAAATGCGCTGACCGGATGACTCATCGCATGTACATTACCCAGACGTGCCCATGCAAATGCAATTCCTGCGAACATACTTCCTGACATCATTGCGCAGGCTGCTTCTTCATCCTGTCTGTTTGCGACAAAACGGCGGATATTTGCTCCAATCAGTTCCATCGCTTTTTCTGCCATTGCATCGGAAAATGGAGATGCATCGCGGGATGTATATGCTTCCCATGCGTGGATCAGTGCATCCACACCACAGGACGCCGCGATGGATGCCGGCGCTGTCATAATAAGTTCCGGATCGAGAAGTGCATAACTCGGAATCAGTTCATAACTGAATACCGTCAGTTTGTAGTTCCTTGATGTATCTGTGATAACAGAGAAAGCGGTCACTTCACTTCCTGTTCCTGCTGTAGTCGGGATCGCAATGATCGGCACAATCTTGCCCGGTACCTTGTGCGCTCCTTCATATTCTGTGATCTGTCCGCCGAATTTTGCAAGTACACCGACTGCTTTTGCAACGTCCATCGGGCTTCCTCCGCCAAGTGCCACAATACTTGTCGCTTCCGCTTCCTGATATGCTTTTACTGCCGCATTCACGGTATCCACGGAAGGATTCGGCTCTACATCCAGAAATTCTGCCACCTCAGTTCCGGATGCCGTAACAATACTCCGCACCTTTTCAACCACTCCCAGCTTCTCAAGTCCCCTGTCAGAAACCAGCAGCATTTTAGCCGATCCGTTTTTTTTCAGCAATTCCGGAAGTCTCTTTAAACTTCCCATTCCAAAAATAATATCCTGTGGTACTGTAAACGTAAAATTCTTCATTTTTTCCGCTCCTTTTCTAAAAAAAGGGCGAAACTGCTCCTTCACAGTCTCGCCCTTGAGATTTACTCAAACAGCATATACCCTGACGCCTTTCTTTGTCAAGCTATTTCCTTTTATTCTCTTTCTTTTTCTTCTTGATCTTTTTTCTCACACTATAGCCAAAAGTTCCCAGTAGTCTTCCAAGACTGAAATACTGCCCGTGGACGTAAACCAGCGGCTTTGTCTTCTCAAGCGCGAACCGGTTCGACTCGTCCATGTAGGCATCATCCACATGAACCGCAAGGACCTCTGCCAAAAACATATGATGTGAACCAAGTTCTTCTTTTTTTACCACTCTGCATTCAATATTGACCGGACTTTCCTTGATCAACGGTGCTTTTACATACTGCGCTTCATCCGGAGTCAAATGCATTTCTTTAAATTTGTCCACATCTCTTCCGGAACGCACACCGCAATAATCGCTGGCCTTTGCAAGATCCTCATTCGTCAGATTGATAACAAATTCTCCTGTCTCATCTATCATATGATAAGAATACCGTTCCGGCCGCACGGAAATCGATACCATCGGAGGGTTCGTACAAATCGTTCCTGCCCATGCAACCGTAATGATATTATTCTTCCCGTCCTTGTCCGATACACTGACCATGACCGCCGGTAACGGATACAGCATATTTCCTGCCTTCCAAGTCTGCTTCGCCATAATTTTCTCCCCTGCTGTCCTATTTCTGCTGCAGATAACCTACCAATGTCGGAATAAACTGTTTCTTGCGGGACACAACATCCTTAAGAAGTACCCGTTCGGTATCCTCCGGCATCTCCCAGGCCTCCAGGATCCTTGCTTTTGCCCCTTCGCCACAGCACATCAGTTCCGTTGATTCCTCGAGAATATTTGTCAGCATCAAGAATACCATATCCAGATGCTGATCGACTCTGGCTACTTCCAGATAATCGGTAAGACGTTCTCTTACATCATCCAGCTCTTCCTGATTCATCGAAGTGATCTGGCCGACACCAAATGATACTCCGTTGGCATTGAATACTTTGAAATCCTGGAAACAGATCTCTTCTTCTGTCTTCTCACGCAGATTGCTGCCTGCATTGAACATCGCCTTTGCATGCTCTTCCATATTAATTCCCGCAATCTGTGCCAGAGCAGCAGCCGCCGCCTGATCCACCATCGTACATGTCGGAGAACGGAACAGTAATGTATCCGATAAGATCGCCGAACAAAGCAGTGCTGCGATCGTCTTATCTACCGTAACACCATTCTCCTGATACATCTGATAAACAATGGTCGCCGTACATCCCACCGGCTGATTGCGGAAGAATACCGGCCCGATTGTCTCCATACTTCCCAGTCTGTGGTGATCAATGATCTCCAGGATATCCGCCTCTTCAATTCCGTCCACCGCCTGAGATTTTTCATTGTGATCCACCAGAATCACCTGTTTCTTTCTGGAACTCATCAACCGACGTCTGGAAAGGAAACCGCGAAAATGTCCCTGGTTATCAAGAATCGGAAAATCACGGTATTTCTTCTTCGCCATAACTTCCTTGACATCGTCTACATAATCCGACATGTGAAATGTCTCCAGATTATCCTTACTCATGAAATACTTAACCGGAATACTCTGGTTGATCAGCCTTGCCGCTGTAAATGTATCGTGCGGTGTCTGAATCACCACAATATCTCTCTCCATTGCCATCTTCTTAATTGTTCTCGATATTTCCGCTCCCTGACAGATGACCAGACAGCTGGCATCCATCTCGATCGCGCAGAGCTGGGATTCATAACGATTTCCGAGAATGACCAGATCGTCTTTCTCAATAATATTTTCCATCATATCCGGACTGGACGCTGCAATAATCACTTTCCCCTTCAGAAAATAACCGTGTTCATTCCCTGTCACAATCGTTCCGTCCAGCGTATTCACGATATTGCGATACTGCGTTCTCGCGGTCGACAGAATATGACTGTCATACACCTCCATGTAGGATGTCGCAATATCTCCGATCGTAATCAATCCTTCCAGCCGGTCATTTCTGGTAACCGGAAGGGTGCGGATATTCTCCTGCTTCATCCGCGTCCACGCCTCACGGATCGATGCATTGGACCGGACACCTTCAATCTGACGGATATCCATATCCTTAACCTGTAAATGCACATCTCCAAGATATCCCGGGACTTCTACGCCAAATCGATCGAGTACGTAAGCCGTTTCCCCGTTCAGCTCACCGGCACGTTTTGCCACATACTCCTCCCCGGTCATTTCTCTTTTTAAATTCGCATATGCAATCGCAGAACAAATGGAATCCGTGTCCGGATTCTTATGTCCGATAACATACGTTTTTTTCACTTTTCTATTTTCCATTTCTACCACTTCCTTGTTTTCATACTACTTACTATTGTCAGAATGCCATTTTTTGCTCATTTCGTCAACCATATTTTCCAAAATAATACATTCTCATAAAACGTTCTTCCATATTTTGATAATTTTTTGTTCCGATTCTACCAAAAACATGGTATACTAAAACATAAAGCGACCTTTTGTACAACAAAAGAGTAAACGAACTGAGGTAGAGGTGGAATTATGGATAACGAACAGTTAATGGAAAACACAGAGAGCATGGCAGATTATGAGGAACATTTCGATGATGCAAATCCATGGAACATCGTAAAGGATTATCTCGAGAAGGGTACAGTACTCCATGTAACAATTGAAGGAATCGTAAACGGCGGAGCGATCGCTATGGTAGAAGGCATCCGCGGATTCATCCCGGCTTCCAGACTTTCTCTTTCTTATATTGAAGATTTGGAATCCTATCTGTTAAAAGAAGTTGATGTCAAAGTCATCGAAGCTGACCAGGCACAGGGACGTCTGATCCTGTCAGCCCGCGAGATTCTGAGAGAACAGGAAAAGAAAGCCAAAGAAGAACTGCTTGCTTCTGTAAAAGTCGGAAGCGTTCTGAAAGGTAAAGTAGAATCTCTTCAGACTTACGGAGCATTCATCCGTCTTGAAAACGGTCTCTCCGGTCTGGTACACATCTCACAAATCAGTACCCAGAGAATCAAATCTCCTGACCAGGTACTCAAAGTTGACGATGAAGTAGACGTAAAAGTAATCGGTATCAAGGAAGGCAAGATCAGCCTGAGCATCAAAGCTCTTATGGAAGAAAAGGAATCTGAAGAAGAGCCGGAAGAAAAGATCGAACTTCCGAAATCTGAAGCAATCGGAACCAGCCTCGGAGACTTATTTAAAAATCTGAAACTTTAATAATTTTAAAGAAGTTGTTACTTTGCAAAACATTTTTCGACAAAGACCAACAAATGAAACGAGTATCCCATGAGGAATCTGTACTGTAAAAGTACTGATTTTCACGGGATACTCGTATTTATAATACTCTGTTAATCTTCCCCTTGATTCCAAGCAATTTTCCATCTATCTGATATAAAAAATCAAGAAAACGTATTTGAAAGCTTCCTGGTCCGTGGCTGTCTTCTGCCGCCAATTCTCCCGCAATCCCCATTACCGCAGCTCCCAAGAGAACCGCGTGGATCATCTTAATTTCGCAGGTATTCTGCGCCGTGCTTACGTGAACTCCACCCAGATAAGTGCTGCACACTGCTCCCAGCATACAGCCGGTACCGGTAATCTCCGACATCATCGCATCTCCATTTTCCACCGCATATACTTCCGCTGCATCTACGATCAGATCAGTCTTACCACTTGCAAGGATAACCGCTCCGGTTCTTTTAGCCATACTTTGAAAACACTCTATTACCTTTTCCAGATTCTCCGGTGTCAGTGTATCCTGTATTCCTGCATCGATACCGATACTGTGAGACTCTTCCCCCGCCATTTCCAGTATCTCAGACATATTTCCTTTCAAAACAGAAATGGTTCCCGTTTGCAACAGCTCGCTTGCATATTCTCTGCGCAGATCACTGCAGGCAACCCCGACCAGATCGAGGAGCACGGGAATCCCTTTCTTATTAGCTGTTGCGAGTGATCTCTTCATGGATTCCATTCTTACATCTGTGATATTTCCCAAATTCAGCATCAGCGCCTGTGCTGTCTCTGTAATCTGCTCCACTTCCCGCGGATGTTCTGCCATGATCGGTCTTCCGCCTGCGGCAAGAACCACATTTGCACAGTCATGAATTGAAATCGGGTTTGTAATGCAGTGGATCAACGGCCGTATTTTTTTAACGAGCTTCTGAAGCGCCATCATTTTTTGAAGATTTTGTATGCTTTCTGTCATAAACTTTCTCTCCCAGACTCATTTGGAATTTTGCAAGCAATCCGGCTTTACTTAAGGTTTTCAGGAAGAAATATGCAACCGTTCCGCCCATCAGTGTAGCTCCCAGAAACATGGGCGTATAGAAGAATGCGTTCAGTCCTTCTCTTCCCATCAGAAATGCCATCACCGGATAAGATACAATCGAACCGATGATCCCGGTTCCAAATACCTCTCCAATCACTGCGCAGATGATTTTCCCTCCGGAAAGCCGATAAAACACACCGGACAGAAACGCACCAAACACTGCACCCGTCAGCGCAAGAGGCGGAATTCCCATAAACATCATACGGATGACTCCGATCAGTGTCGCACAGAGCAGAGAATACCACGGTCCCATCAGAACCGAACATACAATATTTACCAGATGCGCCGTCGGACACATCCCCTCAATCCTGAGAATCGGAGAAATCACAACCCCGATCGCCACCATCATTGCCAGCATAATCATCCGGAAAATCTTTACTCTCGTCTTATCCATTTTTTCAAGTCCTTTCCCTAACCTTTTCTCATCCTTTTATATACGAATATCGTGAACATTCTTTGGTATACTTCCGCATCCGAAGCTTTTAAACACCCTTCGTCGTACTTCCGAATCCACCGTTTCTCACTTCATCGGTGTCATCATCCACCGTGATCCCATACTCCACGAAGATTCCCTGCATAAAGCCGGTTCCCTTCGCTATTTCCAACGTTTTTCCTTCATTGGAATCATTCGTCAGTTTTGCAAAAATATGCCCTTCATTATCGGAATAAAAATAATCACTGTCAATGATTCCTACCGTATTATTGAGCTGCAGCCTGTATTTAAATCCAAGCCCACTTCTCGGATAGCATTTCAGCACCCATCCGTCTTCCATTTCAACCCGGATGCCGGTAGGAATCTTGACCGTCTTTCCCGGTTCCAAAACAAACGTATCCGGTGCATAAAAATCATATCCTGCACTCCCTGATGTTGCTCTCTTTGGAAGGCGGATCTCTTCATAGAGTTTCTGTATCTCTTCTCCTGAAATATCTTCTCCAAATGTGTCCTTCCAGCTTTCGGCAAACTGTTCCGCACTTACTTTGTGAAATTTTGCAATTCTTCTCATCTGTCTCTTCTCCTGTTTCACATTATTACGACCTATACCCGTCAAGTTTCAAACCTGCTAATTCTCATCATAATCAGGACAATGCAGAACCGGCACTGTATCCGTTTCTGCCGCCAGTGTTCTCTGTACATCGATCACTCTTTGATTACTGCTTCCTTTCCAACAAAGAAGCGGATCCTTTTTGGCAAATACAAATTCACCGTCCACCAACACATCCAGATACCTCACGATTTTCATGCGGCGTACCTCTTCCCACGTAGAACCCGTATACAGCCAGATTGTTTTCTCCGGAAATGTCTCCCGGATTTCTTTTGACAGTTCTGTCACATCATTTACATTTGCAATATGAAGCGGATCGCCTCCGCTGAAGGTGATACCGCTCACATAATCCTTTTTCAATTCTTCAAACAGTTCCGCCTTTGCAGACTCGTCAAAGTAAAGTCCGCCGTTCGGATCCCATGTGACCGGATTGTGACAGTCCTTACAGCAGTGACTGCAGCCTGCCACCCACAATACGACCCGAAGTCCGTCCCCGTTGAGCATATCATCTTTTGTTATATTGTGGTAACGCATCTACATACTTTTCCTTTCCGCAATTTCCGCCATCTTCGCATCGTTCAGACGCGTATCTCCTTTGACTCTTGAATAAGAAAGATATCCATTCATCCGATCGATCTTGGTCAGATTATTACTTCCGCATACCGGGCAGACATCCATCGCAAGTTCTTCATGACCGCAGTCATCACAATATGCAAGCGATAGATTTACACCTTCATAAAATCCCATATCCATCGCACGGCGTACCAGTGACTTGATTGCTTCCACGTTATAATTGATTGGATATTTCACATACTGGATCTTTCCACCGTTGCACAGATCCCAAAATCTATTCTCCAGATCCTGCTTCTGGATCGGAGTGATATCTTCGGTCACATGGCAATGGAAACTGTTGCTCACATACGCACGATCCGAAACATTTTCCACAATACCGTATTTCTTACGGAACTGCTGTACCTGAACGCCGCAAAGATTTTCTGCCGGAGTGCCGTAGATCGCATACAGATGCCCATCCTCTTTCTTGAACTCCTGCACCTTTTTATTGATATATTCCAATGTTTCCAGTGCAAACTCCCCGTCTTCCACCAGAGACTTTTTATTATACAGCTGTTGCAGCTCATTCAGCGCCGTGATTCCAAAGGATGCTGTCGCCGATTTGAGAAGTGGCTTGATCTTATCATGCGGTTTCAGATGACCGCCATAAAATCCACCCTCACAGTATGCCAGCGGATTGGTTGACGCACGCAGCTCGCCGAGATAATCATAGGTACGAATATGCAGCTTCCGAATCAATTCCAGATAATAATCCAGCACTTCAAAGAAATCCCGGTTCTCCTGCCTTGATTTTGCAAGGATCATCGGAAGATGCAGACTGACTGCCCCGATATTAAACCGCCCGACAAAGACCGGTTTGTCATCATCATCTGCCGGATTCATTCCGCCTCTTTCATACCACGGTGAAAGGAACGCCCTGCATCCCATAGGGCTTACGATCTTCCCATATTTCTTGTACATACTTGGAACATACCCTTTTCCGGTAAGGCTCAGCCAATCAGGATACATCGTTTTTCTCGAACATTCAATCCCGGCTTCAAACAGATCCTCCGCCGGAGCTCCCGGTCCATGAAGCTTCTCATCATACAGAAATACAAGTTTCGGGAATAATACCGGCTTTTTATGTCCGGCCTTACCCTGACCGTTCTTGCGAACCTCCAGCATAGTTTTCGTAATCAGCTTTCCATATTTACTGATATTCGTTCCACTCGTCACGGTGATGAACGGATAGTCCCCGCGGCTTGATGAAACAGAGTTGAATTTATATTCCCATCCCTGGAAGCCCTGCTCCATCTCTTTTTCAAGATCCTTCCACGCTACTTCCTGTGCGGCCTCTTCCGGAAGCCCCAGTGAACGATATTTTTCAAGATGTAATTTATGTGACTTCTCGGCATATGGCTCCAGGATCTCATCCACACTCGGCACCGTAAATCCTCCGTACTGCTGGCTTGCAGCGCTCAGCACAATATCTCCGATCACATCAAAGGCTGTGTCCAGTGTCTTGGGTTCATTATACCACAGATTTCCCATCTCGAACCCTCCGGTCAGAACATTTTTCACATCAAACAGGCAGCAGTTCATCGTATCCCTGCGCGCTGACATATCGTGAATATAAATATACCCTTCCCGGATCGCCTGAAGCTCCTCCACAGTCAGGAAAAATTTCTTATAAAGCTCTTTGTTCAATTCATTGAAAATCAGACTTCTCTTCGTAGACACCAGCGCACTGTCCGTATTACTGTTCTCCTTATCCCCGATGTACATGATCGACTGGCTCTTCCGGTAAACCTCATCCAGCATGTGCACAAAATCCTGCTTATAATTCCGGTAATCCCGGTAACTCTTTGCCACGATCGGATTCACTTTCTCCAGAGCGCCTTCCACCACATTGTGCATCTGGGCAATCTGAATCTCCTTCACTCCCAGCTCAAGGACCTTCTCTTCCACAAACCGGCAGATGAACTGAATGTCTTCCTCCGTAAACTGAATCAGGGCACGATAGGCAGATTTATTGACAGCCACAACGACTTTCTGTACATTAAATTCTTCTTTCGTTCCGTCCTTCTTGATCACTCTGACATCTTTCAGATCCATAAATCGTCTCCTTTCTACTATATATTGTGTTTGTTGTATTATTTTAAAACAATATTATGTGCTTTATTTTGCTTTTCTATTTTACCATTTCTCCCGGATTAAGTCAATGTTCTTGTATTTACTGCTCCAAATATAAACATGAAAAAGTTGATGTACGCTCTTGGCACGTAGCCCGCAGTAAATGCTGGTTACTGTGTGAAAAGTAACATGAAAAAAACAGACATTCCACGTATGAACACGAAACATCTGCTTTTTCTAAATCCCCCTATCCTTTAAATTATCCACAGTTTCGACCATAATCTGATGATCCTATTCCGGCTGCTCGGCCTCCTGTTCAGGTAGCACGATTCCACAGCAGGTGAATGACCCGAATCCTGCGGATGCAATAATATTTCCACAGACCGGACATATTCCTTCTGCGTTAGTTTTTTCTTTTCTCTCAGTTCTTTTCTTGTTTTTCCGATTACATATCCCATTTACATTTACCTCTCTTTGCTGTTTTTTCATAGCTTTATTGTATCTTCCATTTAAAAAAAACAGCAACCTACGAAGCGTAGAGCAACTGTGTGCTAGGCAACCATGAGACTTCCTTCTATTTCTTTCTCCTCACGAACCGGATCTTACACACCTCATCCCCATTCGCAATCGTCGCGGGCAGATCCAGCTCGCATCCGAAACTCTCCGCAATTCCCCTGTCACCACACATCGCATGATCACAGAGCACCCGGATTTCCTCATCCGTACATCCCTGCTTCTGCCACGCTTTCACCAGCGGACAATAATTAAAATCAATATCCAGATGATCATCCGTACACTGCTTGATATCCATCTCAAAAACCCACTGTGCAAACTTCGAAAACAACGTTTTCTTCAGCCCCTTCAGCGAATCCCTGCCGCCTGCCTTCTTTCGCAGATTTGCTCCCTGATAAAGACCACATCTGCGGATCGCATCCGGCGCATACTCCTTCGAATCCAGCCCTTTCTTCTTCGCCTCATCACAAAGCAAATACATCCAAAGCGCCCGGTGCTCCAACTGCTCCCTGATCGCAACAATAAGAGGATTCTTAATCTTTGGTTCATTTTTAATACTCATCTCTTCTTCCTCCTTCACTCCAATAGTTCATCTAAAGATTTTAACAATCACACACAACACCAGATAAATAACCGGAATATCTGCCTTCAGTTCTTTTGCCTTCTCTCTCAAATTCACTTTCCTATCCTCACCATCCCCAACAAAACTATATTCTCTTAACCATTCTACCAAACCCCACCCCCAACCGCAATCCCAACAACAAACTCCACCTCAACCTCCCCTCCTTCATCCCACCAGCGCCAGGGGCCCTCGCCCCAACAAACTCTCCCTCAACCTCCCCTCCCTCATCCCACCAGCACCAGGGGACCTCGCCCCAACAAACTCTCCCTCAACCTCCCCTCCCTCATCCCACCAGCGCCAGGGGCCCTCGCCCCAACAAACTCTCCCTCAACCTCCCCTCCCTCATCCCACCAGCGCCAGGGGCCCTCGCCCCGCACGCGCGTCCCCCAAACAACCGTACGTAGAGTCCTTGGGAAGTACCAGCCCGCGCAGATGTTCGGTAGGGATTACGGAGGTTAAGCGAAGCGCGGTGGAAATCCGTGCCAAAAATGTTAGGGCCCGAGGTGGGCGACCCATTGGTCAACCATCTCGGACCCTTACAGTTTTGTGCACTAGTTCCACCGCAGCGCAGCCTCGGAGTAATCCCTACCGAGCATCTGCGCGGGCGTCCCTAATTCCCACACTCAATACTTATTTCATTAAACATCTTCAATATCTCATCCACCGGCATCTTCGCCTTCTCTTCCCCGCTCTTATCAATCACGCACTCACCCTGGTGCATCATAATAAGCCGGTTTCCATACTCCACCGCATATCTGAGATTATGTGTCACCATAATTGTAGTCAGTTTCTTCTCCTTCACGATCTTATCCGTCAGTTCCATGATCAGTTCCGCCGTCTTCGGATCCAGCGCTGCCGTATGCTCATCCAGAATCAGGAATTCAATCGGCGTCATGGTAGACATCAAAAGTGCCATCGCCTGTCTCTGGCCTCCAGAAAGAGACCCCACTTTCACATCCATCTTATCCTCAAGTCCAAGGCCAAGCTGCGCCAGAGATTCCCGATAATACTCGATTCTGGCTTTATTCGTTCCTCTTCCCAGTCCAAAGAACTTTCCTTTATTATCCGCCAGTGACATATTTTCAAGAATCGTCATGGACGGGCAGGTTCCCATCGCCGGATTCTGATAAACCCTTCCAATCTTCCGGTTTCTTTTATATTCCTTTTCCCTGGTAATATCCTTTCCGTCGATCAGAATGCTTCCCGCTTCCACCGGAATGCTTCCGCAGATAATATTCAGCATAGAAGTTTTGCCTGAGCCGTTGCTTCCTACCACCGAAACAAATTCTCCATCGCGAATCGTCAGGTTAAAATCCTGAAAAAGACACATTTCATTGACGGTTCCCGGATTATAATACTTATGAATATCTCTAAGCTCCAGCATTCTTCTTCACCTTCTTCTTTCTCTCCATACTCAACACCAGAATCACAAGGAACAATACTGCCGTAATCAGTTTCATATCCTGCGGTTCAAAGCTTCTCAGCGCAATTGCCACACATGCCTTGTAGATCACAGAGCCTACAAGTACTGCCGTTGTCGTCTTCATAAATGTCAGATTCTTGAAAATGCTCGTACCAATAATAACACTTGCAAGTCCGATGACCATAGCACCGGTACCACTGGAAATTTCGAACACTCTCTCCTCCTGACAAAACACACATCCCGCCAGCGCTACAAGTCCATTTGCAATCGCAAGGCCGAGGATTTTCACATTTCCCTGATCTTTCGCCAGAGAAGTCACCAGCTTATCGTTGTCACCGACGGCACGGAGCAGATAACCTGACTGAGTTTTCATATAAAGATCCAAAAGAATTTTGCAGAATATTGCAATGATCAAAATCATGATCAGAGTACTGTATTTTGATAATGCTTCCGGAACCACTTTATCAATTACATCATTTTTAAAAATTGTTTTCTGCGAAAATAACGGCACATTTGCAGTTCCGGCAACTCTCAGATTGATGCTCCAGAGTGCTGTCATCATAATAATGCCGGACAACAGATCCCGCACTTTACATTTCACATGAATCAGTCCCGTACAGATTCCCGCGATCACTCCAACCAGAAATGCCGCAACAAGTGTCAGGTACGGATTCACACCTCTCGTAATCAAAAGTGCTGTCACCGCCGCTCCGAGAGGAAAACTTCCATCTACGGTCAAATCCGGAAAATCCAGTATTTTATATGTGATATAGATTCCCAGAGAAAGGATACCGTAGATCAGCCCCTGCTCCAGAATAGACACTGCAAAACTCATGCCATTAAACCCCGCTTTTCTTCAAAATCGTATAATTCTAATCCAATAAACGTTTTACTTGATACTAATATATTACTCAGCAATACTGTCATAAACTTCCACTGCACCGGAAACCAGATCATCGGAAAGTGTAATTCCAAGATCTGCAGCAACCTTTGTATTCAGATAAAGTCCTGCTTCCGTGATGGTCTCAAAGTTAATCTCAGAAGCTGCCGCCTCACCTTTCAGCACTTTAGCTGCCATCTTACCAGTCTGCTTTCCAAGCGCTACATAATCCAGACCTTCTGCTGCAAGACAACCGATCTTAACCTGCTCGATTTCACTTCCGAATACCGGAACCTTCGCTGCGTTTGCTTTATCCAGAATAGTTGCAAGCGAATTTACAACGGTATTATCTGTCAGATTGGAAATGCAATCTACTTTTGTCAGAAGATCATCTGCTGCCAGTGCGATTTCTGATGTATTCGTGATTCCCTTTTCTACCAGTTCAAAACCATAATCACCGACTTTTTCTTTGTATTCTTCAATCGCCGAAACACTGTTTGCTTCACTGGTTGTATAAATGATACCGATCGTCTTTGCATCCGGGAGAACCTCTCGGATCATTCGAAGCTGCTCTTCAACCGGCAGCTTATCGCTTGTTCCTGTCACTTCACCGACCGGTTTACCGTCTGCATCCGCAAGCTCTGCTGCAACCGGGTCCGTTACTGCTGTAAAGATAACCGGAATGTCGGAATCCATTGCTGCATTGTATGCGCTCTGCGCACTTGGTGTCGCAATGCCACAGATCATATCCACCTTGTCAGAAACAAAACTGCTCGCGATCTGGGAAGCCGTTCCCATATCCGCTGCCGCATTCTTATATTCAATCGTCAGGTTCTTGCCTTCTTCAATCCCCTCTTCTTTTAGTCCCTCAATAAATCCTTCACGGCAATTATCCAGAGATCCGTGTTCGGCGAACTGTGAAATACCGATTGTATAACTCTTCTCGCCACTGCTTTCTTTCTTAGCGCCACATCCTGCCACCATTGTAACTGCCATTGCCATGCTCAAAATTACTGCTACTGTTCTCTTTTTCATAATTTTTGTCTCCTTCTCTTTTCATAATGATTGACCTTTTTGCTTCATTCCATATGCCCGGAATTCTGCTTTCGTTAGTAAGAAGTACGACTTTCATGTCTGCCACGATAATAAAAAGCGCCCCAACCCTATCCGGATTGAGGCGGTAATAAATTCATATTAACGCGGTACCACTCAACTTCAACAGTCTGACTGTCCTCTTCCATGTACTAACATACACTCCACATTGATAACGGGTCGGGTTCCCGACATACCATACTCTCCAAAGATTTCAGGCTGCCCTCAAAAGTCCATTCAACTATCAGCTCCATACGGCAATCACACCCCCTGCCGCTCTCTGTGATCTTGCTTTGATAATCTACTACTCTTTCTCAACGGTTTCTATTCTATAGAAAATATCCTAATACATTCTTTTTCATTTGTCAACAGTATTTTTTTACGACTGGAACCGGCGTTGTGTCTCTTGCATCAATATTGTTAATATACTTTCGGGTCTCTGCCACGATGACTGAAGAAAGGGCAAGAACAGCGATCAAGTTCGGAATCGCCATAAATGCATTTAACGTGTCCGCAATCAGCCATACCAGATCCAGTGCAGCCACTGGAGCGATTGCCGCTACAATGATGTAGAGAATACGATAAGGAACCAGCGCGCGCTTCCCGCCGAAATATTCCACACAACGCTCCCCATAATATGCCCATCCAAGTACTGTTGAATATGCAAATGAAATAATCCCCACAACCAGAATAATCGGACCGATAACCGGGATCTGGCTGAACGCCATAGAAGTAAGCACACCTCCGTCACTCACCTCATTCGCATTGATCGCCGGATTCTTCATAATCGTTGATACCAGTACCAGCCCGGTAAGCATACATACCACAACCGTATCCCAGAAAGTACCTGTTGCCGAAACCAGAGCCTGTCGCACCGGATTTCGTGTCTGCGCGGCCGCTGCCGCGATCGGTGCAGATCCCATACCGGATTCATTTGAAAACAGTCCACGCGCAATACCATATCTCATGGCAAGCATGATTCCTCTTCCCACAAGACCTCCGGCCACCGCTCCGGGAGTAAAAGCCATCTTCACGATCGTCACAAGTGCCGGAATAATATAATCATAATTCATTCCAAGAATAATGACGCATCCCACAACATAAAACAACGCCATAAACGGCACCAGTTTCTCGCATACATTTGCAATTGTTTTAATTCCCCCGAAAATCACGATCGCAGTACAAAACGCCACAACAATCCCAATGATCCAGGGCTGAATCCCCAGATTTTCTTTACATACAGTAGCAATTGCATTGACCTGTGTGGCACAACCGATTCCAAATGATGCAAATGCCGCAAAAAAAGCAAACATCAATCCAAGAGCTTTTCCTAGTTTTTTGTTCTTCAATCCATATTCCAGGGCATACATTGCCCCTCCTTGCATTCTCCCATCCTCAGTCTTTACGCGGTATTTCACGGCGATCAGTGCTTCACTGTATTTCGTGGCAATTCCAAATACCCCGGTAAGCCAGCACCATAATACCGCTCCCGGCCCTCCGAGCGCCACTGCAGTTCCTACCCCGATAATATTACCTGTTCCGATGGTTGATGCAAGCGCCGTAGTCAACGCTCCGAACTGGCTGACCTCCCCTTCTCCATCCGGATCCTTCGCAACAGACAGACGAATCCCCCTGAATATATATCTCTGAATTCCTCCGGTTCGTACGGTCATAAAAATATGGGTTCCAAACAGCAATACAATCATAGGCCATCCCCAGACAACCTTGTTGACTGCTTTCACGACTGTGTTAATTACATCAAGCATGTTCTCTCCTCCTGCTAACGTATAAAGATATTTAATTATACAAAATTATTGAAGAATTAACAACGCTTTTATTCCTTAAAGACATAGTATCTTCCCCATTTAATATCATGAAAATAGCATTCTTCCCCCTGGATGACCAATTCGTATATATCATCTTCCATACCGGATCCCGTCACATGATTATGATAATAATACACACCCTTTTCCCGGTTCTTGACTTTCGTGATAATGTCCTCAACCACCTCGGGGATAGGCATGGTATTTTTAGAAGAAGTAGACCATTTCCGGATCATCCCTCTCACCTGGCTTTTATTTAATTTCACTTTTCTGGCAGAATAAAACGGTTTCGGGAACACTTCTCTTTTATCCAGATTACCTTTTCTCAGCACACGCTCAAACAAATCTTCGTATTTACTATATTCCATCCCCAGTTCCAAATATGCCTGTATATTGAGCAAAGCGCCAGTCAGATATTCGTTTTTCGGTTCTTCCGCATAATAATCAAGCAAACGTTCTATACTGCCCGTAAGGGTATGTTCTCTTGGCACACCACGTCTGGATGCGGTACTTACTGCCAGTTTTATCGCTTCGATCTCCTCCCTGTATACTTCAAAATCCATTCTTTTTTCCCTCCTTTTGTTTACATCTTAACAGTCATTTTGCATATTTGTAAATATTGTTTGTTTTATACGCCATTTATTTTTCATATTCCAATGCTAAACTATTTTTTAGAGAGGTAATGGTTATGAGCAAAGAATTTGGTAGCCGCGTACGTCAAGCGCGTAAAAACGCAGGTATGACTCAGGCTGAATTAGCAGAAAAAATGAATCTTGATACAACGACAATCAGCCGGATCGAAAATGGAAATCTTTCCACATCATTTTCTTCTATGCTGAATTTTTCCAAAGTACTTAACGTCCGTTTTGAGTATCTGATCTGTGATTACCTGGAAGAGAAGCCATCCATTTCCGATCCGCTTGAACTGGAAATACTGGATCTGTTACGTCCTCTTCCAGAGCATTATAAACGTTATATCCGCGACAATATCCAAAGTCTTATCCGGGAATTCCCTGCAACGCCGGATTCTGAAGATAAGATTTAACCATTGTTCTATTCCAGATGGGCAAGATATTCTGCTGCTTTTATGACATGCAATGCCAGTACGGAAGTCGTCACACTTCCGACGCCACGTGGTACCGGACTTATGAAGGACGCTTTTTCAAGTGCTCCTTCATAATCTACATCTCCACACATTTTCCCCTCTGCGTCTGCATTGATTCCCACGTCTGCGACAATTGCTCCTTCCCCGATCATATCGGAAGTAATCATCTTTGCTCTCCCTGCTGCTGCCACCAGAATATCCGCATTTCTGCACGTTTCCGCCAACTCGGCCGTTCTGGTATGACATACCGTTACCGTTGCGTTTTTCTGAAGCATCAGCATGGCAAGCGGTCTTCCAACAACCATGCTTCTGCCTACAACCGTCACCTTTTTTCCACAGACATCGATGCCGTAGTGTTCCAGCATTTCCATGACAGCTTCTGCCGTACAGGGCGCGAAACCGGATTGATCTCCTGCAAATACCTTTGCCAGATTCACATCACTCATACAGTCCACATCCTTATACGGATTGATCATTTTTCTCACCGGTTTCTCATCCAGATGCGCCGGAAGCGGACGGAAAAGCAAAATGCCATGCACCGTTTCATCCGCGTTGACTTTGCGAAATTCCCCTTCAAACTCCTCCTGAGAAATATCTTCCGGGAGTTCTTTTACGCGGCATTCAATTCCGGTAAGCTCCATCCTTTTTTTTGCTCCCCGCTCATATGACAGGTCATCCGGGCGCTCTCCGATTCGAATAATCGTGAGACAAGGTATAATCCCTTCCTGCTTCAGTCTGTCCCCTCTGCTGATAATTCTTTCTTTCATCGCCTTTGCCACTTCTGCCCCTAACATTTCTATTGCCATTTTCTCTTTTCCTTCCTTCTCGTTTACCTTATTTTTTCCAGAACGCCATGATATACCTGCTGCTCCAGTGTTCTTCCACGGGCAATCCATGCCTCCGCACGTTGATTCAGTTCTTCCGCATACTTCCTGTCTTTCATCAGTCTGGTATTGATAAATACATTCAAAGACGCACCTTCCAGAGACGTCTTGGCAAACAAAATACCGACTCCTGCGTCGCTTACTGCAAGGCGACTTCCTTTCTCTTCGAGTACCTGCAGAAGTTCCATCACTTCAATAGAGACCTCCATAATCTCAAGCGGCACCCGGCAGGCTTCGCGAAGCGCCGTCTCCATCACCTGTTCTTTTAACTTCTTCTGTTCTTCCGTTTCTTTTGGCATTCCATATGCCTTTGAAAGCGGCTCAAATGCCTTCGCATCCTCATCAACCAGACGTGTCAGTTTATCGCGCAGCTGTTCCAGCTTTTTCATGCTTTCACATATTTCTTCTTCCACATCGGCATATTTCTTCTTACCGGTCGTCAGATTGCCTACCATCAATCCAAGCGCTGCTGCATAAGCACCTGCTGCCGCCGATGCGCCGCCTCCTCCCGGAACCGGTGCCGATGAAGAAAGTTCTTCCAGGAACTCTGTCGTTTTCTTTTCAAGCATCATATATAATTCCTCCCAGATTCAAGAATGCCCGGGCACTCCTGCCGCATTCTCTAACTTATTACTTTGACCCTCATTATATGTGATGATTCAGAATCTGTAAATAGTTTCTTTACTGTCAGCCGTCCCGTTGTCAGCAAATGAAATATTCCAGTACCATACATCTGTTTCCATATAAAAAAGCACCGCAGGAAGATTATCTCTTCCCTTGGTGCTTTTATATAGATTGCTTACTTATCCCACCGATCAGCCTAAAACTGCGGTGTCCCAATCATGTCATACGGCGTTGCCTGATAGACATAGTAGTTCAGCCAATTCCCATACAACGTATTCCCGTGTGCCCTCCACGTAAGAAGCGGCTTCTGTTCGCAGTCATCATTTGGATAATAGTTAACCGGAAGTTCAATCGGAAGATTCTTGCTCTTGTCACGTTTATATTCCTGATCCAGTGTAATTCTGTCATATTCCGGATGTCCCATCACGAAGATCTGTCTGCCGTCCTCTGCCATGACAAGAAATGCTCCGGCAACATCAGATTCTGCCAGTATCATTAGGCGGTCATCCTCCCTGATCTTTTCGATCGGAACATCTGTGTGGCGGGAATGCGGTGCCAGGAACACATCGTCAAATCCACGTACAAGCGGTATTTTCCGGTTCATCACTTTATGTTCAAATACACCGAAAAGCTTGGACGGAAGCTGTACTTTATCAATTCCATAATGGTAATAAAGTGCCGCCTGTGCCCCCCAGCAAAGATGGATCGTAGATGTCACATTCGTCTTGGTCCATTCCATGATTTCCTTCAATTCTTCCCAGTAATCCACTTCTTCAAACGGCATCTGCTCGACCGGCGCTCCGGTGATGATAAAACCGTCAAATTTCTGGTTTTTCACTTTATCAAAAGTTTCGTAAAACCGGTTCAAATGGTTTGCCGAAGTATTCTTCGACTCATGACTCTTCACCGTGACAAACACAATATCCACCTGCAGCGGAGTATTGGAAAGCGACCGCAGAAGCTGAAGTTCTGTATCTTCCTTGAGCGGCATGAGGTTCAAAAGCCCGATCCTGATCGGACGGATATCCTGATGAGTCGCCCGGAACTCATCCATCACAAATATATTTTCTTTTTCCAGTATCTCTTTTACCGGAAGATCATTCTGTACACGAATTGGCATAATAAAATTCCCCTTTTCTACTATTCATTGTTCTTTTCATCTTCATCCACAATCGTTATATCGTCACTGATAAACTCTCCTTTTTCGTTCACATAACTCTTTACTCCGTAGTGAACTGTGGTCAACGGGAGATTCTTACGCTCTAGCCTCTGGCTGGTAATCATACTAATAATATAATAAATCACCGCAAAAGTAGGCACTCCCATGATCATACCAACGAACCCGAACATTCCCCCTCCGATCAGGATGGAAAATACGACCCAGAATGGGGAAAGTCCTGTTGAATTACCGAGTATCTTCGGACCGATCACATTTCCGTCGATCTGCTGTAGTACCAGTATAAAAATAATAAAATAAAGGCCCTTTTTCGGATCGCTGAGCAGGATCAGAAATGCACTCGGAATCGCACCGATGTACGGTCCGAAGAAAGGAATCACATTTGTCACTCCAACAATTACACTGACAAGAAGCGTATATGGCATCTTAATCAGCGAAAGACCGATAAAACAGAGTACACCAATAATTGCGGAATCGATAATTTTCCCGATAATAAAACCGCCAAAAATTTCGTTACTTTTTTTCGTAAGATGCAGCAACATATTGGCATGATTCGTTTTTAAAAAAGCGTAGGTCATTTTCTTGCACTGGGCAGAATACTGTTCCTTGCTGAACAGGAGGTATACGGACACGATCAGTCCGATCAGGAAATTCAATACCTCATTCAGGATATTCAACACTCCCACCGTGAGATTTGACATGATCGTATTTACCTGCGGCATCAGATCCGTACGCAGCCAGTTCTGCAGGGTTGTTGTTCCCTCTTCCAGAGCATTTCTCATCAGGATTCCCATTGCCGTATCGGACGCCTGCAAATGATTAAACCAGTCGACTACATTATTCAACTGTCCCGGCAGCGTGATGATCAGGTCCCGGATGCTTTTTACCAGCTCCGGTATCAACATATTACAGAGTGCTGTGATCAAAGCAAATAAAAACACCAGTGACAGGATCACTCCGATTCCTCTGGAGCATTTCTTTGCTCGATTCTTTTGCATGTATTTCTCCAGTCTTGGAACCAGGATACGATCTACCTGATTGACAATCGGATTCAGAAGATACGCAATGACCATTCCATAAAGAATCGGTTTCAATACATCAATCACCATGGAAACAGCGTTCGTGATTGAATCCAGACGCAGTAATGCAAAATACAGGACCACACATGCCATAATGACCAGAAACATGGTCATTCCCCTGCTAAATTCCTGCCGGAGTTTAGACGGGCCTTCTTTACCGAATTGCGGCCTTTTCACATAATACGGAGCAGAAGCAGGATCATCACTTTTTCTTTCCTGCAGCTTCTCATCATTTTCCATTCATTCTTCACCTTTTCTCTTAAATCCGTCTTCTTTAAGACACGATTTCTTTTTCTCATACATCAGCATTATACCGTCAAAATTTACTCTATGCAATAGATTTTCCGTGGCAATCTCCAAAATCCTTTTCTAATAATTCAAGTTTTTCATACAAGTCTCATTCCTTTTCCGAATAGCTGAATGCATAAAAAGACCACCTTCAGGTTGATCGGATACCTAATTTGATATACGTTCCCAATGGTGGTCTTCTCATTTTTCTTCCAGCTGTTTATCTGCTATTTACAGGTAAACGTCGCACATTCTGTCTCTTCGCACTGGCAGGCCTGACTTCCTTCGACACTGATCTTTCCGGCATGGCACTGACATTCATCATTATACTTACAATCCGTTGCCTTGCAGTCGATCTGGCTGGTCGGGGACGCCTCTCCCATCACATTACTGTAGGTTCCGCTTTTGCGCTCTTCGAAGCTGTCACAGCAAGTCTCTTCTGCCGTTTTTGCGGAATTTCCTCCCACAGTAATCGCATTCAGATCACAATAAAAATCCTTGTTATGCATGCATGTCTGCACGGTACATTTTAATTCCGGCATAATACACCCTCCTTCTCTTATCAGAAATCAAATTATATTATGCCCTTATTCTGACTTCTTATTCTTTCGTTTTTACTTCTCTTACCGTTCTTGCCTTGATCTCCATTTTGATCGCCGCAATAAAGTCAGAGAGCATTTTCTGCCCCTCGTCTCCTTCGAAACGGCTTCTGACAGATACCAGACCCTCTTCCTCTTCCTTCGCTCCTACAACAAGCATATACGGAATCTTCTGCATCTGAGCCTCACGGATCTTGTAACCGATCTTTTCAGCACGTGTGTCTACTTCTGCACGGATTCCTGCATTGTTCAGTTCTTCCAGAACTTTGTTCGCATAATCCATATATTTGTCAGAAATCGGCAGCACTTTAACCTGAACCGGTGCAAGCCATGTCGGGAAGGCACCTGCAAAATGCTCGATCAGGATTCCGATGAAACGTTCAATGGATCCGAACACTACACGGTGGATCATGATCGGCTGATGCTTTTCTCCGTCAGCTCCTGTATATTCACATCCAAAACGAAGCGGAAGCTGGAAGTCTAACTGAATCGTTCCGCACTGCCAGGTTCTTCCGATTGAGTCTTCCAGATGGAAGTCGATCTTCGGTCCGTAGAATGCGCCGTCCCCTTCATTTACTACATAGTCAAGGCCAAGATCATCCAACGCACCGCGCAGAGCATCGGTCGCCATCTCCCAGTCTTCATCACTTCCCATGCTGTCCTCCGGACGAGTGGAAAGTTCTACATGATATTTAAATCCAAACAGACTGTACACTTCATCGATCAGTTTGGCAACCCCCTTGATCTCATCACGGATCTGCTCAGGCATCATGAAAATATGTGCATCATCCTGTGTAAAACATCTTACACGCATGAGACCATGGAGCTGTCCGGATTTCTCATGGCGGTGAACCAGTCCAAGCTCTCCCATACGAAGCGGCAGATCACGATAAGAACGTGGTTCAGACTGGTAAACCAGAATTCCACCCGGACAGTTCATCGGCTTGATTGCAAAATCTTCTTCATCAATGACCGTTGTGTACATATTGTCTTTATAATGATCCCAGTGTCCGGACGTTTCCCACAGCTGACGGTTCAACATGATCGGAGTGGATATTTCCACATAACCTGCTTTGTGATGGATCTCTCTCCAGTAATCCAGAAGCTGGTTTTTAAGAACCATTCCCTTCGGAAGGAAGAACGGGAAGCCCGGTCCTTCTTCTTTCATCATAAAAAGTCCCAGTTCCTTTCCAAGTTTTCTATGATCACGTTTCTTTGCCTCTTCCATCATTGTCAGATACGCATCCAAATCTGCTTTCTTCGGATAAGCTGTACCATAAACTCTCTGAAGCATTTTATTCTTTTCGCTTCCGCGCCAGTAAGCCCCCGCAAGGCTTGTCAGCTTAAATGCTTTTACCTGTTTTGTATTCATCAAATGTGGTCCCGCACAGAGATCTGTAAATTCTCCCTGAGTATAGAAACTGATTTCGGCATCTTCCGGAAGGTCTTCGATCAGTTCCACTTTATAAGGTTCTCCCTTTTCTTTAAAGTATTCTATTGCTTCATTTCTCGGCTTGGTAGAACGTTCAAGCGGAAGTCCTTCTTTGACGATTTTCTTCATCTCTGCTTCGATTTTTTCCAGATCTTCTGCCACAAGCGGTGTCTCGCGGTCAATGTCATAATAGAAACCGTCTGCAACGGAAGGTCCGATTGCAAGCTTTGTATCCGGGTAAAGTCTCTTGATCGCCTGTGCCATAATATGAGAAGCCGTATGACGGAACGCGCCCTTTCCTTCTTCGTCATTAAATGTCAGGATACTCAGTGTACAGTCTTCACTGACCACCGTTCTGAGGTCAACCACCTCACCGTTTACTTCCCCGGCTGTTGCTGCTCTCGCCAGTCCTTCGCTGATGTCTTCCGCAATTTCGATTACGGATTTGCTTTGGGCATACTCTTTAACAGATCCGTCTTTCAATGTGATTTTCATATTTTTTCCTCTCTTTCTATGTTTCTTTTAACTTGAAACTTCCTTTGTCAATCCTGGTCGTTTTCCAGTGCTTCTATAAATTTTTCATGATAATCCGGGTATTCCCGTTTGAGCGAGATCGGCCTCCCCTTAAGATTCAGGAAACAATGCCTTGTCAGTCCCCGGCAATGAACCATCTGTGTTTTCTCATCCATTACATCGTAACTGATTGTAAGCTTGATCCCGTTATACTCTTTCACTTTCGGATAAATCGTGACCGTATCTCCAAAATGTACCATCCGCAGATACTCCGCCTCGACTGCCAGCACCGGGCTTATGATCTCCCGGGCTTCCATCTCTTCATAAGGCATTCCAAGCTGTTCCAGATAATCGATTCTCGCCTCTTCAAACCAACGGATGTAATTGGAGTGGTGAACGATCTTCATCTGATCCGTCTCGTAATACTGCACTTTGTGTCTGTATGCTTCCATCTACTTCTCACTCCTTCCGCTCATATATGCATGGCAACAAAAAATCCCCTGCAGTATAAACATCTACTGCAAGGGACGAGTCAACATCATTACTCGCGGTTCCACCCCGCTTGCTCCGGCGTCATGCCAAAGCCACTTCATTCGGATGATAACGGTATCCTGCCGTGCTGCTCCTCACAGCCGCTCCGAGATGGTCTTCAAACGCTTCTGCAATAAAAAGCTTCCAGCCATGGCTTTTCTCTCTGTGATTCTTCCGCGTTCTACTCTTCTCATCAACACATTTGCTATTATTATAGACATGTGGAAAGTATTTGTCAATTATGAAATCTATTTATTCTTCCCACAACATTTTTTATATTTCTTTCCGCTTCCGCACGGACATGGGTCGTTCGGATAAACTTTCTTTTCTACGTGTACAGTACGGGAATTCTTCTGTTCTTTATACAGTTCTTTTCTCTTTTCTTCCGTGAAAATATTTTCCCACTGCGGGAGTTCATAAAGCCAGTCCGCTTTTGCGTCTACCATATTTTTGTAAAGCAGTTCTTTGTCAAACGCAAGGCTCACAACGGTATCTTCATCCATGGTCTCGATCGGATTTGGTTCTTTCAGGCTGTCGTTGATACCATCCAGGAATCCGGTCATGGTAAATACTTCTACACCATATTTTTCTGCAAGTTCTTTCACCGTTCCCTTAACCTCTTCATCCGGATTGGTAAGAAGCTTTTCATAGATTTCCTTTTCAATCTGAAAATAGGTTCCCCAGAACTTCTGCAGGGAATTCTGATCCATTTCTTTTGAATATGCGGTATCTCTCCACTGTTCTAATAAAGTACTCATATTTGTAAATTCTCCTTTTTGTTCTTTTCACTCCATATATCATACAGCATTTCTTATCCGTTTGCAAAACATTTTCTTGTGGAAATGCAATTTTGTTATTATAATAGATAGAAAAGATGAAAACAGGTGATTTAAATGAAAAAAACAAAACGGATTCTCGCACTGATCGGTGCTGTTTTACTGATTCTTTTGTATGCAAGTACATTGATTTTTGCACTCACGGATCATTCACAGACACATGGGCTCTTTAAAGCTTCCATTGCCTGTACGATCCTCGTTCCGGTTCTTCTCTATGCCTATACATTGTTCTACAGGCTGCTTCGCAAAGATGATTCGGATGATTCGAACGATGAAAACAAAGCCGAATAGCTTACGTCATGGAAAGCTCTGCCAGCATCCAGGGAGAGCTTTCTTTTTCGTATGTCTGCTCTTTTCTGTTCCTTCTCTCTTTTTCACGCAACTTTCTGCGTCTGTTCAAATATTCTTCGATCGAGATCGTTTCCTGTTCATTTCTCATTTTCTCTTTCTGAATCATAAGTCCCCTCCTTCCCCGACCTTTTTATTATATGAGACCGGACAGCCATTTATGACCGGAAGCACATATTTTCTGACTAAATATTTTTCTGCCAAAAAAATGGATTGACAATCAACACCTCTTTCTACTACACTTGTACTAATGAGTAGGAAAGGAAGATGAACATGGAACACTTGATAATACCGGAGAATTACCATTCTCCGCTTACGATTCGTGAGACTGAGGTTGCTATCAAAGAGGTCAAAGACCATTTTGAGCGTTCACTTGCCAAGTCTCTGCACCTGACCCGTGTATCTGCTCCGCTTTTTGTACGCCCGGAATCCGGTCTGAATGATAACCTGAATGGTATAGAACGTCCGGTCTCTTTCGGTGTGAAGGAACAGAATGACAAAGAGGTCGAAATCGTCCATTCTCTTGCAAAATGGAAACGTTACGCGCTGAAGCGCTACGGATTCCACTCAGGGGAGGGACTTTATACGGATATGAGTGCAATCCGCCGGGATGAAGAAACGGACAATATCCATTCGATCTATGTAGACCAGTGGGATTGGGAGAAAGTAATCTCAAAAGAAGAACGGAATATGGAAACGCTGGAGTATACCGTAAATAAAGTCTACAGCGCATTAAAAGAAACAGAACAGTTTATGGCACGCCGCTATAATTACATAGAGGCTTATCTGCCGGATGAGATCACATTTATTACTTCTCAGGAACTGGAAACCATGTATCCGGATAAGACACCAAAGGAACGCGAATACCGTTTTGCCAAAGCCAAAGGAGCCATTTTTATCAAACAGATCGGTAAAACGCTTGCTTCCGGAACGAAACATGACGGACGTGCTCCGGACTATGATGACTGGGAACTGAACGGGGACATTATTGTATACTATCCAGTTCTGGACATTGCACTGGAACTCTCTTCCATGGGAATCCGTGTCGATGAAGAAGCATTGAAACGTCAGCTCAAAGCTGCCGGATGCGAAGAGCGCGCGGGACTGGACTTCCAGAAATCTCTTCTGGCCGGAGAACTTCCCTATACAGTCGGCGGCGGAATCGGGCAGTCTCGTATCTGTATGTTCTATCTCAGGAAAGCGCACATCGGAGAAGTACAGTCCTCCGTATGGCCGGACGAGATCGTACAGCATGCATCGGAGAACGGACTCTATCTGCTTTAAAACACTGCCGCAATTCTGCGGATTTTAAGGCAGTTGCACACAACGAAAGAGGACACAGCATACTGATATGCCATGTCCTCTTTTTTCATTTATTCTATTCATCCATTATCTGAAAATAATATCATGTCTTCCCGGTCCGTTTGAAACCATGGTAATCGGGTATCCAATCTCTTTCTCGATAAATTCAATATAATTTCTGCAGTTCTCCGGCAGATCTTCATACTTCTTGATTCCACGGATATCACATTTCCATCCCGGAAGAGTCTTAAGAACCGGTTTTGCTTTTTCAAGCAGATGTGTGGTCGGGAATTCCGTCGTCACTTCGCCGTCGATCTCATATCCTACACATACCGGGATCTCATCCAGATATCCCAGAACGTCAACTACCGTAAATGCAACGTCTGTTGTTCCCTGCAGACGGCATCCGTATTTGGAAGCCACACAGTCAAACCATCCCATACGTCTCGGACGTCCTGTCGTTGCACCGAATTCGCCGCCGTCTCCGCCGCGTCTTCTCAGTTCATCTGCCTCTTCTCCGAAGATCTCGCTTACAAATGCACCTGCTCCGACCGCGCTGGAGTATGCCTTACATACTGTTACGATCTGCTTGATCTCATATGGCGGAATACCTGCGCCGATCGCACCATAAGCCGCAAGTGTGGAAGAAGAAGTAACCATCGGATAAATGCCATGATCCGGATCCTTCAATGTTCCAAGCTGTCCCTCCAGCAGGATCTCTTTGCCCTCTTTGATCGCCTGATCAAGATAAGCGGAAACATTACATACATAAGGTTCTACCATCTCTCTGTAGCTTACTAATTCTTTATATAATTCCTCAGGATCGATTAATGGTTTGTGATACAGATGCTCAAGCAGCACGTTCTTCTGCTCCGCCACCCGAACAACCTTTTCTTTCAGCAGATCATCATCAAAAAGTTCGCTGATCTGGAAACCGATCTTTGCATACTTGTCAGAATAGAACGGAGCAATTCCTGACTTTGTAGAGCCAAATGACTTTCCTCCCAGTCTCTCCTCTTCATATGCATCAAAATTTTTATGGTATGACATTACCATCTGTGCTCTGTCAGAAACCAGAATCTTCGGCATCGGCACTCCTCTGTCGATGATGGACTGAATCTCATTGAACAACACCGGAATATCGACTGCAACACCATTTCCGATAATACTTGTAGTATGTCCATAGAACACGCCCGACGGCAGTGTGTGAAGAGCAAATTTACCATAATCGTTGATAATTGTATGTCCTGCATTCGCACCGCCCTGGAAACGGATAATGATATCAGCCTTTTCTGCAAGCATGTCTGTAATCTTGCCCTTGCCTTCGTCTCCCCAGTTCGCACCTACTACTGCTTTAACCATGATATATCCTCCTGCTTATATTCATATATGTATCCCATGTAACTTTTGTACTATAAGAAACACCTTTAAAAATTATACAACATTTTTTCTCATATGTACATTCTTATTTTTTGAAAACTGTTTTTTCCTGGTTTTTTCGCAAATCCTAAGCCGATCAGACACGAAATCTGCCGGTTTACTCCTACATAAGAGGGGCAATCAGACGGAGGATCTGCCCATACAGTTTCGTAAAAAGGCTTCGGTTTCTGACTTCCGTAAGCGTAACTTTATGGCATTTCTTCAGCGTCTCCTGGAAATCCTTTTCAATATCATAAACCACCGGATTATGATAAATAAAGACACCACATTCAAAATGCAGGTACAGACTGCGGTAATCCAGATTGATGGTTCCTACTGTAGCCGTATCGTCATCCGAAGTAAATACCTTTGCATGTACAAATCCCGGTGTATATTCATAAATCTGAACTCCTTTTTCCAAAAGCTCAGCATAATATGTCTTGGCCAGATAAAACGCATACGGCTTATCCGGAATCCCCGGCATGATGATGATCACTTCGATCCCGCATTTGGCAGCTCGTGTAAGAGCCGTGATCATCTCACTGTCAAGGATCAGATACGGTGTCATAATATGGACATATTTCTTCGCATGATTCAATATGTGAAAATAAACCTCTTCTCCCACATTCTCATGATCAAACGGACTGTCCCCGTATGGAATCATATAACCGGTCTCTCTCCGGAATCCGCTTTTCTTGACCGTCAGATATTTTTTATAATCCTCCGGGCGGCGTTCCCAGAGATTCCACATCTGCAGGAACATCATGGTGAAGCTTTGTACCGCATCTCCTTTCAGCATAATCGCGGTATCTTTCCAATGACCAAACCGCAGCTTCTGATTGATATATTCATCAGCCAGATTGACCCCACCGGTAAACGCAACTTTTCCATCAATCACACAGATCTTTCTGTGATCCCGGTTATTCTGACTGGTGGACATAACCGGTTTAATCGGCGCGAACTGCTTGCACTGGATTCCCATTTTCCTGAGCTTTTCCGGATACTCATATGGAAGCAGGGCAACACTGCACATACCGTCATACATGAAACGGACTTCCACACCTTCCTGTACCTTCTTCTGCAAAATATCCAGAACTGAATTCCACATATACCCTTCTTCAACTATGAAGTATTCCATAAAAATAAATTTTTCTGCCTTCTCCAGTTCCGCTAAAAGCGCCGGGAATTTATCATCTCCCAGTGGGAAATACGTAGCCTCCGTATTTCCGTATGTCGGGAATCCCACCTGCTGATACAGGAAATGTGACAAATTCACATTCGCAAGTCTGCTGCTTCGCATCGTCTGGACAATTCCTTCATTCTGCTCCATATACGGTTCTGTTTCATGCCGAAGATCTTCCAGCCTCTTTCCCAGAAAATGGGTTCCAAATTCGGTCTTCGTAAAAATATAGAATCCCACTCCCACGACCGGTACAAGCAGAATAAACAGAAGCCATGTCATCTTGAATTCAGGCGTCCCTTTCTCATTCATAATATAAATGACTGACACAACAGAAAGTATGACAAAAACTCCATATAAATAGTTTGTATAATTCTCCAGATAAGTGAGCGAAAATAACATCAGCTCAATCTGTAAAAGAAGCAAAATAATCACAACTGCGGTACGGCTGTAGATTACACCAAAAATTTTATTTTTCGCCCTTTTCCTAATTGTCTGACCTTTTTCATACATCAAAGTCTCTTTTTCATCCATTCCTAATTGATGTTCCTTTCTTAAATCAATATCCTATATCGTATCACATATCTTATCACAAAAACCAGTGTTTATAAATATTTTACTTTTCCTTTTACGGAAAAAGTATTACAATGAATTTGTTTATATGCATCTTATTATGCATTTCGTCTAAGAAAGGAGTATTATTATGGCAAAAAATTTCAGAAAACTCCTGCTTGGCCTGACCGCCGCCGGAGCTGCCGGAGCAGGTATCTATTATTGGATGAAGAAAAAGAATGACATCGAATCAGAAGATGATTTTGATGATGATTTCGATGATGATGATTTTGAATTAGATGATGACCTCGGCGAAGTCAAGGAACGCGGTTATGTTCATCTCAATCCATCTTCCGCTCAGACATCCGATACTTCCAGTGCCACTGAAGAACAGCCTGAATCCGAAGCATCGGCTGAAGCGGAAAAACCAGCCGAACCCGTAGAGCCATCCGAAGCAGAAGCACCGGGACAACCTGATGAAACTACAGTCGAAGAAGCAGATTCCGAGCAGAAAATTGACGCTCCTGAAGAAGCAGGGAAGCCGGCTGATGCTTCCGAAGAAAAAAACGAATAGATTACAGCCGTTATACCGGAATAGAAAATGCAGCATTGATTCAAATGCTGCATTTTTATTCTTAAATTTTCGAAAATTCTTTTTTATTTCGGTAGTTTAAATGAACTTTTCAACGATACAATCCTATTAAACACCAACGCATTCGGTTTGGAATCGTGCGAATCCACACAGAAATATCCCTGGCGCACAAACTGGAAACTGTCATAGGCCTTTGCCTCTGAGAAGTTCGGTTCTACAAGAATTTCCTTTTCGGTAAGTGAATTCGGATTCAGATTCATGGAACCGTCTTCTTTGTTATAAACGCCCTTCTCCTCATCGATCAGGTTCTCATATAAGCGTGCCGTTGCCTTCACAGCATGTTCCGCTGATACCCAGTGAATCGTGCCTTTTACTTTTCTTCCGGTAAATCCACTGCCTGATTTCGTCTCCGGATCATAGGTACAATGGATCACGGTCACATTTCCATTTTCATCTTTCTCATAATCCACACACTTCACAAAATATGCATTCATCAGACGGACTTCATTGCCCGGGAAAAGGCGGAAATATTTCTTCGGTGGTTCTTCCATAAAGTCATCCCTTTCAATATAAAGTTCACGGCTAAACGGAACCTTTCTGCTTCCCAGCTCTTCATTTTCCAGATTATTCGGTGCATCAAGCCATTCGGTTTCTCCTTCCGGATAATTGTCAATCACGAGTTTCACCGGATCCAGCACCGCCATCATACGCGGCCTTTTTAACTTCAGATCTTCGCGGATACAATACTCCAGCATCGCGTAATCCACAGCTCCCTGAGTCTTGGATACCCCGCAGAGATCCACAAACATCTTAATGGATTCCGGTGTAAAGCCACGACGGCGGAGTGCCGCGATCGAAACCAGACGCGGATCATCCCATCCATCAACGACCTTGTCCTCAACCAGCTTTTTAATATATCTCTTGCCTGTAACCACATTATTCAAATATAATTTACCAAATTCAATCTGACGCGGCGGATTCTCGAATTCACACTCTCTCACTACCCAGTCATAAAGCGGGCGATGATCTTCAAATTCCAACGTGCAGATGGAGTGGGTGATTCCTTCGACTGCGTCCTCAATCGGATGCGCAAAATCATACATCGGATAAATGCACCACTTATCCCCTGTATTATGATGTGACATGTGTGCCACCCGGTAAATGACCGGATCCCGCATATTGATATTCGGAGAAGCCATATCGATCTTTGCACGGAGTACCTTCTCACCGTCTTTATAGACACCGGCTCTCATATTCTCAAATAACTCCAGATTCTCTTCCACCGACCGGTCTCGATAAGGACTGTTCTTCCCCGGTTCGGTCAGAGTCCCGCGGTATTCCCGGATCTCATCCGCTGTCAGATCACATACGAACGCTTTGCCCTTCTTGATCAATTTGACCGCACATTCATACATTGTATCAAAATAATCTGATGCAAAATAAAGATGCTCCCCCCAGTCAGCTCCCAGCCACTGAATATCCTCTTTGATGGAATCCACGAATTCCATCTTCTCTTTCGTCGGGTTCGTATCATCAAAACGCATATGGAATGTTCCGTTATATTTCTGGGCCAGTCCATAATTTAAAAGAATAGATTTGGCATGTCCGATATGAAGATATCCGTTCGGTTCCGGCGGAAAACGTGTACAGACATGGTCATAAACACCTTCTCTCAAATCTTTGTCAATTTCCTGTTCAATAAAATTCTTTGATACCATTTCTTCTGCCATGGTAAATCCTCCTCAGGTTCTCAATCTGTGGAATCCGCCGCAGAAGGCCGATTCCTGAAACTTTGTTCATTAGTTTACCACAATTTATGACAGAGAACAACAATTTTATCATTGTTCCTCTCACTTCATTGACTTTTTCAAAATACATTCTTATAATTAAAAAGTGTACTTTAGTCTGTAACCAGTTTATAACTATGTACAGTCAACATAACTATCGGGGGTTTTTGGTATGTCTAATATTTCTTCTTCAACACGCATGACAGAGGGCCCTATCTGGAAGCGAATCGTACTTTTTGCAATTCCGCTTTTCTGGGGACATCTGTTCCAACAATTTTACAACACGGCCGACACTTTGATCGTGGGTAATTTTCTGGGCAGTAACGCACTTGCCGCCGTCAGTTCTTCCGGAAGTCTGATCATGCTTCTTGTCGGACTCTTCAACGGTATCTCCATCGGTGCAAGTGTGATCATCGGAAAATACTTCGGTGCCGGCAATATGAAGGCACTGAGGCGGGCCATTCACACAACGATCGGATTCGGTCTCTGCTGCGGAGTCGCAGTCACCCTGATCGGGGAAATAGCCGCGCCGCAGATTTTGCACCTCATGGGCACACCCGATGAAGTACTTGTGAATTCTTTAGTATACTTCCGAGTTTATTTCATGGGTGCTCTTGGCTTTGTTATGTACAACTTCTTCATGGGAATTCTTCAGGCTCTTGGGGACAGCAGGCATCCGCTGATTTACCTGATGATTTCTTCTGCCACAAATATTACACTTGACCTGATACTGATCGCGGGATTCCGATTCGGCGTCGGAGCCGCCGCACTCGCAACAACGATCTCACAATTTCTGAGTGCCTTCCTGTGTCTGCGTCAGCTTCTTCATAATCCGGAAGAGATCCGTGTTTCTCTGAAAGAGATCCGTCTTGACCGTATGATGCTGCCTCAGATCGTTACGAACGGACTTCCAACCGGAGTCCAGAATTCGATCATCTCTCTGGCAAATGTATTTGTACAGTCAAACATCAATAAATTCGGTGCTCTTGCGGTGGCAGGCTGCGGTTCTTATGCCAAAATTGAGGGCTTCGGTTTTCTTCCGGTGACCTGTTTTTCAATGGCTCTCACAACCTTTATCAGTCAGAACCTGGGGGCAAGAGAGTATGACCGTGCAAAGAAAGGATCCGTTTTCGGAGTCATATGCTCCATTACTCTGGCAGAACTGATTGGTTTGCTTGTCTATACATTTGCGCCGACACTGCTCTCCTTATTCGGTGGAAGCGAAGAAGCCATCGCATTCGGTGTGACACAGGCAAGAACCATTTCTCTGTTTTATTGTCTGCTCGCCTACTCCCACTGTATGGCCGGAATCATGCGCGGCGCAGGCCGTTCTACGGTTCCGATGCTGGTCATGATGATCTGCTGGTGCCTGATCCGTGTCAGCTACATCAGCATTGCGGTTCATTTTATTCCGGTGATCAACGTTGTGTTCTGGGCGTATCCGATCACCTGGAGCTTAAGTTCTATTGTATTTACAATATATTATTTCAAATCCGACTGGATACACGGATTGGAAAAGCAGAAATTCTCTGCATAACAGGATTGCTTTTTCGTTTTACAACGATTAAAATAACAGAGCATACTATCATTTAACATTTAGGGGGAATCATTATGGAGAATTATACTGAATATGCTGCAAAGCAGCTCAAATCGCTGACTTCGATTGCCAGCCCATCCGGATATACCCGGGAAGTGAAAGAATACCTTCTTTCCACACTCAAAGAGATGGGGTATGAGCCATGGAGCTCCAGAAAAGGAAATGTACTGGTGACACTGGGTGGAGAGGGAAATCCGCTTCTTCTTGCCGCTCATGTCGATACCCTTGGCGCTATGGTTCGTTCCATCAAAGACAACGGACGTCTGCGTCCCACCACACTCGGCGGACATCAGTGGTCAACTGCCGACGGTGAAAACTGCACCATCCACACACGCGACGGAAAGGTTTATACCGGTGTTGTTCTCAATACCGAGCCCTCCGTCCATGTAGCAGACGATAAGCCGGATCATGAAGAGAAAAACATGGAGATTCTTCTGGATGAGAATGTAAATACGAAAGAAGACGTAGCCGCTCTCGGCATTCAGGTCGGCGATATCATTGCCATGGATCCTCGTACTGTAGTGACTGAAAGCGGATATATCAAGAGTCGCTTCCTTGATGACAAGCTCTCCGCTGCCATCTTGCTAGCCCTTGCAAAATGGGTCAAAGACGAACACCTTTCCCTGAATCGCAAGGTTTCTCTCGTCTTCACCGTTTACGAAGAAGTCGGTCACGGCGGAAGCAGTGTGCCGGAAGATACCGAAGAAATGATTTCGGTTGATATGGGATGTGTTGGTGCCGACCTGGGCTGCACAGAGCGCATGGTTTCCATCTGCGCAAAAGACTCCGGCGGTCCTTACAATTATGAGGTGACAAGCGCCCTGATCGACACTGCGAAAGCAAACGGACTCGACTATGCCATCGATGTATATCCGCATTACGGTTCGGACGTAGAAGCTACTTTAAGAAGCGGTTACGACATTCTGCACGGTCTGATCGGACCGGGTGTTTATGCATCACATAATTATGAACGTTCTCATCTGGACGGAGTCAAAAATACACTTCTGCTTCTGAAAGCTTATACTTGTAAATAGTTTCAAGAAGAAAACCTGCCATTGCATTTCCAAACGCATTGGCAGGTTTTCTTTTACAGATCCGGAAAACATGTTTTGATTAATTTGCGGCTCCTCGGCAAAAAAAACTGTGCAGCCGGCCCTACCAGAAAAGCCGCTGCGATCGTTCCGATTCCAAGGCGCCCGCCAAGCAGGAATCCAATCACTGCAAAACAAGTATCACAGGTAATCCTCACATACTGAAACTGTACATTCCATTTCTGATTCAGTTTATCCGTTAATATGATGGCAATCAGATCGTTCGGCCCTGTACCGCTGTTGCTCTCAATGACGATGGACATACCAAAGCTCAATATCACACATCCTGCCAACATAACAAGGATCCGGATCCACATCGGCGATCCGGAAGATATTTTATCCCCGATCATCCACAGGAACAGATCTATGATCCATCCTCCGCAGAATGCACAGACGACCGTCCCCGGCTTGACATATCCCTTCGTCGTCAAAACCATCACAATCATCAGCAGGATCAATGCAATCACATGAACCGTGCCAATGCTAAGCCCGAGAGTTCTTGCAATTCCCTGAATCATCACCGTAAACGCATCCGAGCCAAGTTCCGACACGAGAAAAAGGCTGACGCCCAAATGGGCGATTGTTAGACCCACAAATAAAGCAAACAGACCTTCTCCCCATTGTTTCAGACTCCTGTTACGCGTATCGACCGCAAATGTATCTTTTGAATCCTTTCCCATATGTTTCTCCCCTATTCTCCTCCTGTAAGCTGCCACACATGGCATCCCACGTATTTTCACTTCTTATAGAATATCATACCTGATGGCGGATGCGCAATCCAGGATTCTTCATTCTAAGAAATTCGCAACATAATACTTTTTCAAAAAAATCAAAAGTCATATTGACAAATTTCACGAAGGTGTGTTATATTAATTAAGTCGCTGATATGCGTCTGCTGCCTTGGCTCAGTCGGTAGAGCGTCGCCTTGGTAAGGCGGAGGTCGGCGGTTCGATTCCGCTAGGCAGCTTTTAAAAAACCTCAGGAAGATTTCCTGAGGTTTTTATTTTCTCTTTTCTTCCAGAATATGCCTTGCCTTTCCTTTGATTCTCTGCAGGGCATTGTCAATGGCTTTTGGACTCTTATCCATTACTTCTGCGATTTTCAAATAATCCATTCCCATCAGATGCAGATACAAAACCCGGTTTTCCAGCTTGCTGAGCTGATCCTTCAGTTCTTCCTCAAATGCATTGGCATACTCTGTGTTCAGAAGCAATTCTTCCGGATTGCTTTCTGCCCCCGCCTCGATCGTCTCTGCCAGCGGAAGCGCTTCTTTTCCATCTTCCCGTTTTCCCGATGTATAGAGTGAGACGTAGGAATTTAAGGGTAAGTGCTTTTTTCTCTGGGACGCTTTGATGGCGGTGTACATCTGCCTGGAAATGCAAAGTTCAGCAAAGCTATAAAAAGATGCACCCGCATCCGGCTCATAATCCTCTACTGCTTTGAAAAGACCGATCATCCCTTCCTGGATCAGATCGTCATTTTCCCCTCCCCAGAGATACATTGCTTTTGCCTTCTGACGCACCAATCCCTTATATTTCTCCATCAGAAAATCCATGATCGGCTTTTCGCCGCCTCGCAGGCGGCTGATCAGCTGCTCGTCCGTCATTTTTTCATATTCCATTTAATTAACCCAGCCTTTGACGTACAATCTCATAAGCAAGCACACCCGCCGCCACCGAAGCATTCAGAGAATCAATATCCCCCTTCATCGGAATGGAAGCTGTCATATCGCAGGTCTCGCGAACCAGCCTGCTCACTCCTTCTCCTTCGTTTCCGATCACAAGCCCGATCGGCCCTTTCAGATTCACATGATACATGATATCCCCGCCCATGTCGGCGCAGACGAACCAGAGTCCTTTTTCCTTCAGTTCTTCCATCGTTTTCACCAGATTGGTGACCTTAGCTACCGGCGTATAGTTCAGCGCACCGGCCGAAGTCTTTGCCACTGTCGCAGTGAGTCCTGCCGCACGCCGCTTCGGAATGATCACACCGTGTGCCCCCGCCAGATTTGCGGTTCGGATAATCGCCCCAAGATTGTGCGGATCCTCAATATTATCCAGCAGGATCAGAAATGGATCCTCGCCTTTTTCTTTTGCAAGTTCCAACATATCTTCCACCTGAGCATATTCGTACGCAGCCGCCATCGCAATGACACCCTGATGTTTCCCTGTCTCGGAAATCTGAGCAAGACGTTCTTTTGTCACAAAATTGAGAATCGTGTCATGCTTCTTCGCTTCACGCACAATACTGCGGATCGGGCCGTCCTGACATCCGTCCAGAACATACACTTTGTCAATCGGTTTTCCGGAACGAAATGCTTCCATAACCGCATTTCTCCCCTCGATCAACTGGCTTTTTACTCCATTTTCTTCTATCATCACTCATTCTCCCTGACTGCAGAACCTGTCTCCTGCATTTTTTCTTCTTTTTTATTCAAATGTTCCAGTCCGATTTTAATCAGTTCCAGCATTCTCGGCCATTCGTTTTTCAGATACAGCCATCCCATCAACGCCTCAAAACCGGTCGCGCGCCGATAATCCGTTAGGGTCTGATTCTTTGCAGGGGATACCGTTTTCGCATTTCTCCCCCGCTTGTATACAGCATGTTCCTCCTCAGTCAAATGCTCCTGAATCACACGCATCATCTCCGACTGCGCCGAAGCCTGTACCATACTGCTGGTTTCCTGGTGCAGCTTTTTCACCTGTTTATTGCCTTCGCTGACCACCATAGTCTTGATAATCAAATCGTATACACTATCTCCTATATATGCTAAAGTAAGAGGTGAATATCCTGCGATATCCACCTCATTCAGTTTCAAAACGTCGCACATACAGGATTTCCAGTCAAATCCTATGCTTTTTTCCATTGTACTCCTTCTCTGGTATCCTTCAGTATAATTCCTTTCGCCAGAAGTTCGTCACGGATTGCGTCAGCTCTTGCGAAATCCTTTGCCTTTCTTGCTGCCTGGCGTTCTTCAATCAGTTTCTCAATGTCTGCATCCAGAAGCTCTTCTTCCTTGTCAAGGATCAATCCGAGCACATCTCCAAGCTTCACGATCAGATCAAACAGCTTCTTCAGATATTCTTTTGAACTTTCCGCTGAAGCCGTAGTATTTGCAAATTTCACCAGATCAAAGATCGCAGCGATTGCATCTGCCGTATTAAAGTCATCATCCATGGCAGCTTCGAATTCCTTTACGAACTCTTCCGTCTGGGCAAACGTCGCATTTTCCGCTTCGTTCATCGCTTCCGTCTGGGCAGCTCCCATCAGATGTTTCAGATTATCCACCGCATTCACAATTCTTTCCAGACCATTTGCGGACGCCTCCATTAAATCAGCACTGAAATTCAACGGGCTTCTGTAATGAGCGCTCAACATAAAGAAGCGGAGCACCTGCAGATCATACTGCTCGCTGATCTCACGGACGGTACGGAAATTTCCGAGAGATTTGGACATTTTACGGTTATCAATATTTAAAAATGCATTGTGCATCCAGTATCTGGCAAATTCTTTTCCGTTAGCCGCTTCACTCTGAGCGATCTCATTCTCATGGTGTGGGAATACCAGATCCTCACCGCCCGCATGAATGTCGATCTGCTCACCGAGATATTTCTTAGACATCACAGAGCATTCAATATGCCATCCCGGACGTCCTTCACACCACGGAGACTCCCACGCGGGTTCGCCTTCTTTTTTCGGCTTCCAGAGTACGAAATCAAGCGGATCTTCTTTCTCATCCTCACCGGTCACCAGCAGGGAACGTCCGCCCGAGCGGAGATCATCCAGATTCTTATGGGATAATTTTCCATAGTCTTTGAACCGTCTGGTGCGGAAATAAACGGTTCCGTTTTTCTCATAGGCATAACCTTTCTCGATCAGATCCGCGATCATTTCCACCATACCGCAGATTTCCTCGGTTGCAAGCGGATGTTTGGTTGCCGGCTTCACATTCATCCCTTCCATATCCTTCTTACATTCTGCGATGTATCTCTGAGAAATTTCCTGCGCAGAAACGCCTTCTTCAATTGCTTTCTTAATGATCTTGTCATCCACATCCGTAAAATTGGAAACGTAATTGACATCGTATCCCTTATATTCAAAATATCTTCTTACGGTGTCAAATACGATCATCGGTCTTGCATTTCCGATATGAATAAAATTATACACGGTCGGACCGCAGACATACATTTTCACTTTCCCCGGCTCCAGAGGTACAAATTCTTCTTTTCTTCTTGTCAGTGTGTTAAATACTTTCATGTGTCTTCCCTTTCTGATCTGTCATCTTATTCCATCATTTCATATAATTCAATTCTTTTTTCCAGTTCTTCCATTTTCTTCATCATCCACATATTTTCTTCCTGCAGTTTCTGAATATCCGCTTTGACCGGATCCGGAAGATGAATCTGATCCATATCTGTTCTCGGAATCTTCTGATTTCCCATGCGCACAATTCGTCCCGGGACACCGACAACCGTACAGTTCGGCGGCACTTCCTCGATTACGACAGAACCGGCGCCGATCTTGGAATTCTTTCCTACGGTAAATGATCCGATTACTTTTGCTCCGGCGCTCACCATAACATTATCTTCCAGCGTCGGATGCCGTTTTCCCTTTTCTTTTCCGGTTCCTCCAAGGGTCACTCCCTGATACAACGTCACATTATTTCCAAGTATCGCCGTCTCACCAATGATCACACCACTTCCGTGGTCAATAAAAAGGCCCTTCCCGATGGTAGCTCCCGGATGGATCTCGATCCCCGTTTTTCGGACTGCTCTCTGCGAAATCCACCTCGCAAGAAAATAGTGCTTCTTTAAATATAACTTATGTGCCACTCTATAATGTAACATTACTTTAAAACTGGGATACAGAAATACTTCCATCGTAGACTTAATTGCCGGATCACGTTCTCGGATCACTTCTATTTCTTCCTTCACAAAAGAAACGATACCCATATTATTACTCCTTTCTTTCAGTGAAAACGCAATAAAACTCGCAAATGGTCCACCGGACCTTGTTGGCGCATGCATGGCAACAAAAAAACTCCGTCCCGATAAGAGACGAAGTTTTCCGCGGTTCCACTCTATTAAAAGGCTTTTCGACCTTTCTCCTCAATGCATATAACGGATGCACTCCGTATCCGGCTATATGATTAAACACTTTGAATGCCACGTTAATCCTTTCACCGAATCGACTCCCGAATGCACTTCACAATCCTTCTTCTCGGGTCTGCTTACAGCCGCTGACAAACCCTCTCTGTCAGATTCCGGAAAGTTACTCTTTTCGTTCTTCGTCTTTCAAACTATTTGTCTATTCTTCTATATACTATGCGAAATTGATTAATTTGTCAACCGCAAAGCAAAAATTATCACATTATACGATTTCATTCAAAAGAATCCGATTCAAAGGCTGTAGCTTGGAAATACTCTCCTTGAATTCCGCAGAGAATTTCTCCTGCTCCTCTTCCTCCACTTTTTCCAGACTCTTATAGCCGAATAAAATCGTTGTCAGCGCATCCACACTAATCATCTGGATGCCGTCACTCTTTCCTTTTGCAATGGGTTTCGTTCGAACCACCAGATGCTCTTTGTTTCCCTTAATGCTGAATATCTTATTATTCTCCCGGATAACCGGATCCACAAGAATGAACTGGAACTCCGTATCCTCATCGCAGGCCATGCACGACATCAGAGATTCTACATGCAGGATCCTGGCCATAATCATTGGTTTTTTCTTTTCCTGTTTCTTAAGGATCAGACCGCCTTTTTCAAAAATATCCTCATATCCCGGTTCTACCAGCGGTTCCCGTACCGAAAAACCCTTTTCTTCATCAAATACCAGAATCCCTTTGATTTCATCATCTGTCTCCGCAAGGAGGATTCCGCCTTTCTGACTTTTCTGCTCCCTGAGCAAAGTTTCATAATACAGCCAGTCTCTTTTGACATAAATCTGGTATTTTTCTTCCAGAATATGTTCCGCAAAAGCCGCTATTTTCTTACAATCAGACGCAAGCGCAGGTCTGAGCAGTATCCGTTTTCCATTGCCGCTGTGAAGAATTGCATCCAGCGACGGTACTTCCCCATTTGCCATGAAAGCTTCCCACTGCTCCGCCGCATACACAAAGCGAAAATCATGCGGATAATAAATCTTTTCATCTGCCGGCATCAAAAATGTAAACGGCAGTTTCTTCGTATACATATCCCTCACCGCTTTTCGGAGCAATTCTGTCATCTGCCCCTGCCCGCGATACATTCTGTCGGTAGCAACTCCCACAATATATCGGCTGCCTTCTTCCTTTTTACCAATTTGAAGCACATAAGGATTTAAATGCAGCATGGAATGAATCTCTCCATCCTTCTCGATTACGTAGATTTCATTGTCTTCCGTTTTGGAAGTATAATAATAATCTAAAAATTCTGTCGTATCTTCGTCAAACACCCGTTCCCAGAGTGGTCTCGTAAGCACATGCTCGTTTGCCTTTAGTTTTCTTAGTATCATTCTTCTGACCTCATACATCCCCGGCAGCCGGCGCAGCTTCTCCCCTCAGTCTGCATCACATCCGTACTGCTGAAATTCGTAATCTTCTCAAGAGCGCAAATTGCCTGAGCGGAAATTCCTTCTCCGCTTCCGGTAAATCCAAGCCCTTCTTCTGTTGTCGCTTTCACGTTCACTCTGTCTCTCTCAATCCCCAAAGCACTCGCTATATTTTCCTCCATCTGCGCAATATGCGGACGCATCTTCGGTTTCTGCGCAATGATAGTGGCATCAATATTTTCTACAATATACAGATTTTCCTCCAAAAGGCCTGCCACATGTTTAAGCAGCTTCATGCTGGAAATACCACTGTATTTTTCATCCGTATCCGGGAAGTGCTTCCCTATATCGCCGAGAGCCGCAGCTCCCAGAAGAGCATCCATAATCGCATGCAGAAGAACATCTGCATCGGAATGTCCCAAAAGCCCCTTCTCATAAGGAATCTTCACTCCTCCGAGAATCAAATCTCTTCCTTCCGTTAGTCTGTGTACATCATATCCCATTCCAACCCGCATATCCCGTCTTCTCCTTCCCGATATGTACCTGATTCTTCTTTTTACGGCTCTTCTTCTGCCTCTTCATCTGTTTCTTCTCCGGAAGCAGTTCCCCATCCTTCCTCATCCATTTCAGAAAAATCGGGATCCTCATCCAGAGGCTCTGCGTCTTCGTCCATCATCACTTCACCATCATCGCTGTCCTTTCCATCGCCTGAATTTGCAGATTCATTCTTTTCATCAGCAACGGTCGGAGCTTTCCACACACGTTCCGTATTGTCAGTACGCGCCGGATTCCCGGTTCCTTCTGCCTCAACTGTGACCTCGTCAACGCTCTCATCATCGTCTCCGTTTACCGCGTCACCGGATGCTTCCTTTTCTGCTTTCATATCCTTCAGAAGTTCACGGATATTCAAAATCACTGTAGCAGCACCAAATACAATAAAGATGACTCCGAAAATGATCAAAACTGTCTTGTAGTTCGGGTTGCCCTGCATAACATCCATAATCAGTTTGACACCATTATATATCAGGTATGCACCTACAAGAATCATCAACGTCCTTCTCGTTTTTCCTTGCATTTTTTCTTCCTCCGTATTCTACATCATCACAACAATTACAGTATCCTCATGTAACTGAACTGTTATTCATTCTACCATACTTGAATTGAAATTTCCATGTTTTTTCGATTACGGCTTCTGTAATCCATGCCTCTTTATTCCTATCCCAAACACGTCAAATGGCATTCTCAAAAAAAATAATTTTTTTCAAAAAAAGTGTTGACATTTTGAGATCTTCGAGATATACTATAGAAGTCGGTTGCGGGAAAGCAACTTACAGAAATGGGATCATAGCTCAGCTGGGAGAGCATCTGCCTTACAAGCAGAGGGTCATAGGTTCGAGCCCTATTGGTCCCACTTCACTGAAAAGTGAATATGGCGGGATAGCTCAGTTGGCTAGAGCACACGGTTCATACCCGTGGTGTCGCTGGTTCAAATCCAGTTCCCGCTACTAAAAAGTCTGGTTTTCCAGACTTTTTTCTTGTTCAAAACAACGTGTTATTTCAGTTACGAAATAAAAAGCCGGGATCATCTCATTTCTGCGATCATCCCGGCTTATCTATTGATTATTGTTCTATCTATTACAGTATATTTCTATTACACAATTCCCTGAGCAGTCATAGCATCTACAACTTTTTCAAATCCTGCAATGTTTGCACCCACTACATAATTGCCTTTTGCTCCGTAACGTTCTGCTGCATCAGCCATGTTATGGCAGATATTTACCATGATGTTTTTCAGTTTCGCATCAACTTCTTCGAATGTCCAGCTCAGACGTTCGCTATTCTGAGACATTTCCAGAGCAGATGTTGCAACACCGCCTGCATTCGCTGCTTTACCAGGTGCAAATAATACGCCGTTCTCCTGAAGATATTGTGTTGCTTCGATGGTTGTCGGCATATTTGCTCCTTCTGCTACTGCAATACATCCGTTTGCGACAAGCTGTTTCGCATCATCAAGAAGAAGTTCATTCTGTGTTGCACACGGAAGTGCAATATCTACTTTTACAGACCATACACCGCGTCCTTCATGGTATTCTGAGTTCGGACGATACTTCTTGTACTCTGTCAATCTTGCACGATTTACTTCTTTGATCTCTTTCAGTGCTGCCACATCGATTCCTTCCGGATCGTATACCCATCCTGTAGAATCACTTACGGTAACAACCTTTGCTCCGAGCTGCTGAGCTTTCTGTGTAGCATAAATAGCAACATTTCCAGATCCGGATACTGCCACTGTCTTGCCTGCAAGCTCAATTCCGTTGAGTTTCAGCATCTCTTCTGTCAGATACAGAAGTCCGTATCCGGTTGCTTCTGTACGTGCAAGAGATCCGCCGTAGCTTAATCCTTTACCTGTAAGAACACCTTCGTAGAGTCCGCGGATTCTCTTATACTGTCCGAACATGTAGCCGATTTCTCTTGCTCCTGTACCGATATCTCCAGCCGGCACATCCGTGTCTGCACCGATATATTTGCAAAGCTCTGTCATAAAGCTCTGACAGAATGCCATTACTTCTCTGTCTGATTTTCCCTTCGGATCAAAGTCAGAACCACCTTTACCTCCACCGATCGGAAGACCGGTAAGAGAATTCTTAAAGATCTGCTCGAATCCAAGGAACTTGATAATACCGAGGTTTACGGACGGATGGAGACGAAGCCCTCCTTTATATGGTCCGATTGCGCTGTTGAACTGTACACGGTATCCTGTGTTAACATGAACCTGTCCCTTATCGTCTACCCACGGTACACGGAACTTAATCTGTCTCTCCGGTTCTACTAATCTTTCCAGAAGCGCATCTTTTCTGAATTTTTCTTCATCCGCCTCTACTACAACACGAAGAGATTCCAAAACCTCTTTGACTGCCTGATGAAATTCCGGTTCTGCCGGATTCTTTTTAACTACTGATTCAATTACCTCATCAACATATGACATACTACTCAATACCTCCTGTTCATTTTTTCAAATGCTTTTCATATTTACCAAATCAATTTCATTATGAAAACCACTGAATAACCTTTTTCCACTTTAAAACATCCTCTATACAATGTCAAGTTTTTTTTGCTATTTTTTGCCTGTATTTGAATATCAGAGCGCATTCTGTTTCACTTTATATAATATTTCTGATTATATTATTGATTTATATTATTTTTCCTGCAAGTATTCTTTGTATTTCCTGCACGTGCATTGCTACCATTCTGTATTTTTACAAAAAAGAACCATTTTCACACATCCATATTCTTAGCAATTTGCCATATCATATGTATTGTATGAAAACGGTTCTCATTTTATTTATATTACATCAAACAGACTTGTGACTTATTTAAAATACTTCACTCCGGATTCAAAAATCTTCATATCCTGCTCGCCGTAAATATTGACAGCTACACTGTCGCCGCGACGCTCTGAATGTGCCATCTTGCCAAGTACTCGTCCATCCGGGCTTGTAATACCTTCGATCGCACAATATGAACCATTGACATTCCACTCTTCATCCATAGAAACATTGCCATCAAGATCGCAATACTGGGTCGCAACCTGTCCGTTTGCGAACAGCTTGTCAAGCCACTCCTTGCTTGCTACGAAACGTCCTTCACCATGAGAAGCCGGATTGGTATATACGCCGCCAAGTTCAGCACCCTGCAGCCATGGAGATTTGTTCGTCACAACTTTGGTATATACCATCTTGGAAATATGACGTCCGATGGTATTGTATGTCAGTGTCGGTGAATCTGCTGTCTGGCCTACGATCTCACCATAAGGAACCAATCCCAGTTTGACAAGTGTCTGGAAACCGTTACAGATTCCGAGTACAAGTCCGTCACGCTCATTCAGCAGCTTCTCAACAGCTTCTTTTAATTTTGCATTCTGGAATGCAGTTGCAAAGAATTTCGCTGAGCCATCCGGTTCATCACCTGCTGAGAATCCGCCCGGGAACATAATGATCTGGGCTTTCGCAATCTCTTTTTCAAATTCGGCAACGGAATCAAGAATGTCCGCCGCATCCATGTTCTTAAATACTCTTGTCGTTACAGTCGCACCTGCACGTTCAAACGCCTTCGCACTGTCGTATTCACAGTTTGTGCCCGGGAATACCGGAATAAATACATGCGGCTGAGCGATCTTGTTTTTGCAGATATAGATATCCTTTGTATCATAAAGCGGTGATTCTACCTTCTCCTCGGATGCCTCATCGGATACAGTACGGAATACTTTCTCCAGAGTCTCAGTCCATGCGCCTTCTGCCTCTGCAAGTGTAATTCTGACATCTGCATAAGAGAATGCCGCATCATCGGTCACTTCACCAATCACGGTGTAAGTAATGCCAAGTTCTCCAACCTTGTCCGCCGGAACTTCCGCAATAATATCTCCAAATGCAGGAGCAAATAATTCTCTGGCATCCATGTTATGCTCGATCTTAACGCCCATTCCGTTACCAAATGCCATCTTGCTGACAGCGGCGATCACACCGTGACGGTCAAGCGCATATGCTGAAACGATTCTTCCATTGTGAATATCTTCCGTGAACTTACCATACTGCTCCATCACCTTATCATATGCCGGAAGCTCATATTCATCCTTTTCAATACGAAGCCATACAAGCTTGTTACCTGCTTTTTTCAATTCAGGAGAGATGATATCCTGTTCTTTTGCAACATCTACCGCAAAGGAAACCAGTGTTGGCGGTACATCAATGTGTTCGAACGTACCGGACATACTGTCTTTACCTCCGATGGACGGAAGACCGAATCCAAGCTGCGCTTTATATGCTCCGAGAAGCGCTGCAAACGGCTGACTCCATCTGGACGGATCTTCGGTCATACGGCGGAAATACTCCTGGAATGTAAAGCGAATCTTCCTGTAATCTCCTCCGCATGCAACAATCTTTGCAATGGATTCCGTCACTGCATATACAGCTCCATGGTATGGGCTCCAGCTTGACAGGTACGGATCAAATCCATAACTCATCATGGTTACGGTATCGCATTTTCCTTTCAGAACCGGAAGCTTCGCAACCATGCTCTGCGTCTCTGTCATCTGATATTTTCCACCATGTGGCATGAAGACAGAACCTGCTCCAATCGAACCGTCGAACATCTCAACAAGTCCTTTCTGTGAGCATACATTCAGGTCCTTCAGTGTATCAAGCCATTTTTCTTTTACATCATTTACTTCTACCTGCTGTACAAGCGGGCTGTCTGCTCTGTTAGGAATGTCAACTTTTACAGTTGTCTCCTGATGTGCACCATTTGTATCAAGGAATGCACGGGAAATATTTACAATTTCCTTTCCTCTCCAGGACAATACCAGTCGCGGCTCTTCCGTTACAACAGCAACTTTTGTCGCTTCCAGATTCTCTTCCTTTGCATATGCAAGGAACTGCTCGGCATCCTTCGGATCAACAACCACAGCCATACGTTCCTGCGATTCTGATATCGCAATTTCTGTTCCGTCCAGACCGGCATATTTCTTCGGTACTTTATCCAGATCAACACGAAGTCCGTCTGCAAGTTCTCCGATTGCTACAGAAACACCGCCTGCTCCGAAGTCGTTACATTTCTTGATCAGTCTGCTGACTTCTTCTCTGCGGAACAGTCTCTGAATCTTACGCTCTGTCGGCGGGTTACCCTTCTGAACCTCAGCGCCACAGGTCTCAATCGATTCTTCTGTATGAACTTTGGAAGATCCGGTTGCTCCGCCGCAGCCGTCACGGCCGGTGCGTCCGCCAAGCAGGATAATGATATCTCCCGGATCGGAAGTCTCACGAATAACAGCACGTCTCGGAGCCGCAGCCATAACTGCTCCGATTTCCATACGTTTTGCCACGTAATCCGGATGATAGATTTCTTTTACAAGGCCGGTTGCAAGACCGATCTGATTACCATAAGAACTATATCCATGTGCGGCACTGCGGACAAGTTTCTTCTGCGGAAGCTTTCCTTTGATCGTCTCTTTTACTGAAACGGTTGGATCTGCCGCTCCTGTCACACGCATAGCCTGATATACATAAGTACGTCCTGACAGTGGGTCGCGGATCGCTCCTCCAAGGCAGGTAGCCGCTCCACCAAACGGTTCAATCTCTGTCGGATGGTTATGGGTTTCATTCTTGAAGTTCACAAGCCATTCTTCTTCAACACCATCTACTTCAACCGGCACAACGATACTGCAGGCATTGATCTCATCAGACTCTTCCTGATCTTCCAGTTTTCCTTCCCTTTTGAGTTTTCTCATCGCCATCAGAGCAAGATCCATCAGGCAGACAAATTTGTCTTCACGCCCTTTAAAGATCTCACTGTGTGTCTGTAAGTATTCTTTATAAGTATCTTCGATCGGAGCACGATAATCCCCCTCCCCAAAGCTTACATCTGTAAGTTCCGTAGAGAACGTCGTATGGCGACAGTGATCAGACCAGTATGTGTCAAGGACACGGATTTCTGTCATAGAAGGATCTCTCTTCTCTTCTCCCCGGAAATAATTCTGAATATGCAGAAAATCTTTAAAAGTCATTGCAAGCCCCAGAGAATCATATAATGCCTTCAGTTCCTCTTCCGGCATATCCTTGAATCCCTCGAAAATCTTAACATCTGCCGGCTCATCGAACTTGGTCACCAGTGTTTCCGGCTTATCAAGACTCGTTTCTCTTGAATCAACAGGGTTGATACAATGAGCTTTGATTGCATCAAATTCAGCATCACTGATCTCACCTTCAATCACATAAGTTGTAGCAGTTTTGATAACCGGAAGCTCATCTTCCTTAATAAACTGCACACACTGGACTGCCGAATCCGCTCTCTGGTCGAACTGTCCCGGAAGGAATTCCACAGAAAAAATACGGTCATTCTCTCCATGTGGAAAATCTTCATGATAAAGAACATCTACCGGTGGTTCTGCAAAAACGCCATTACATGCTCTGTCAAATGTGGCATCCGAGAGATTCTCCACATCATAACGAATCAACACCCTTACATTTGTAACCGATTTGATTCCGAGGTAACTCTTCACTTCATGTCCAAGTTCCTTCGCCTGAACGGCAAATTCAGGTTTTTTCTCCACATACACTCGTTTTACACTGTTCATAATTTCCTCCATTAGTTAATCATATTTTAAACTGCGTGAGGCAGCATAAGTTACTGCATAATCTTATTCTATCACATTCATTTTTATAAGTATAGTCAATATATCTAAACTGTTTTATAAGTTTTTCTAATTAACATTCTCTTCTTTTCTGTCCAATCGTTTACTTATCACACAAACAATAAGAGATCCCAAAAGCATAACAATAAAGATAACAGCAATCCGGATAACCATGTCAAAGAAGAATCCTTCCGGGAGCATTCGTATCATATAGTCATATTCCGGATCGAACATCCACAGATCATTGTCAAAAAACAATTCATGAAAAATCACGAAGCATTTCGTAAAGTTTTGCGAGATCAGAACGCCCAGAGCCACAATAACAACTGCAAAAACCGCGAGTATCCGCTCATACATATACGGTATGATTTTTTTCCAATTTCCTTTGAGCGCAAACAATGCAATAACTCCTGCAATAAGAATAATAAACGTTGCTCTCCTCAGGGATAGTCCACCCAGAAACAGTCCCTGCACATCTTCCATATGCAGTCTATCCTGTTCATTAAAAAAATCCTGTCGTTCCCCTTCTACCATTGTCTCGATACTTAAGACCTCTTCCTTTCCTCTTAGATAAGACATCATATATTCTGTGACTTCCATGATGTCCTCCATTTCCATATCCAGCTGCTCCTCAACTCCGTATTTACTGTATTCTTTTTCATAAAAATCAAAATCACTGTAAATACCGATTTCAAAACTGCTAATCAAAAATATAAAAATCAAGCTCAGAGCAATTACACCACCCAGAAATTTATGAAGCCATGTTTCACCTATAATTTTCCCGTTGTCTTTTCTTCCTGTCGCTTTCTTCATGATTCCATCTTTCCTTTCGATCTCTCTTGTTTTTTTCTTCCACATCTCTTATAATACAAATGAGTTTTATAAGGAGGACTAATAATGGATATTAATTACGAATTATATAAAGTGTTTTATTATGTGGCCGATACTCTGAGCTTCTCAGAAGCATCCAAGCAGCTCTATATCTCTCAATCTGCCGTCAGCCAGTCCATCAAAGCCCTGGAGAAGAAGCTGGATCAGACTCTTTTTATAAGAAGTACGAAAAAAGTACAGCTCACCCCGGAAGGCGAGATTCTTCTTCGCCACATTGAACCGGCGATCCACCTGATCAAGCGCGGCGAGGCTCAGATTCTGGAATCCGCCACCACCGGCGGACAGATCCGAATCGGTGCAAGTGACACCATCTGCCGATACTTTCTGGTTCCCTATCTGGAACGCTTTCACAGAGCTTTTCCAAATGCCCACATAAAAGTGACCAATGCTACATCTATTAAATGTACCGAACTTTTGGAGACAGGTCAAGTGGATTTGATCGTAGCAAACTATCCAAACGCATACCTCGGCAATCTGGTCTCCATAAAAAAAATAAAAGAATTTCAGGATGTATTTATCGCCAATCACGCATTTCGCGAATTGAAAGGACATCCCTTATCCTTAAAGCAGCTTCTGGATTACCCAATCATCATGCTGGACAAAAAAAGCACGACAAGCGAATTCCTTCACTCTCTGTTTCAGAAGCATCAGCTCGATCTCGTCCCGGAGATTGAACTCAGCAGCAACGACCTGTTGATTGATCTTGCAAGCATCGGTCTGGGGATCGCCTTTATCCCGGATTATTGTTTTCCGTTAAAGTCCGACGATCTCTTCATCGTTGAGACTACCGAAAAACTTCCAAAAAGACAGCTTATTGCCGCCTATAACGAACATGTTCCCATCTCAAGAGCGGCTCAGGCTTTTCTTAATTATTTTGACGAACCTGTCATCTCCCAAAATCCTGATACGATCTGACTTTTAGGCATTCTGGCTATCCCAGAATGCCTTCACTTTCTCCTCCACATCTTCTAAAACGCAGGCTCCACAATCCTCCCATTCTCTTGGAAATATCTCCCGGCACCGGCGCTCCCGAAACCGTTCATCCAAAAGGAGAATCACACCTCTGTCCTCTTCCGTCCGGATTACTCTTCCTGCTGCCTGCAGCACCTTATTCATTCCCGGGTACAGATATGCATAGTCAAATCCCTGTCCGCCGTCTTTGTCAAAATAATCCTTGAGAATCGCTCGTTCACTGCACACCTGGGGAAGGCCGGTACCAATAATAAAGGCACCGATCAGTTTTTCTTCCGCAAGATCAATGCCTTCCGAAAAGATTCCTCCCATCACGCAAAAACCGACCAGACTTCCTTCGCGCACTTCCTCAAATGTTTCCAGAAAAATCTCTCTTGCTTCTTCGTTCATATAGTGAGATTGCAGAATACACTCCGTCTGACCATCTCCCATCTCGCACCGCATTTTCTCAAAAGCATCATATACAGCTTCCATAAATTGATAGGATGGACAAAACGCCATATAGTTTCCCTGCTTCGCGCGAACAGTCCGCCAGATATATTCCGCATATCGCTTATACATATCTTCCGTTCGCTTCTTATATCGTGTACTGACATCCGTTCCGTTTAGTATCAAACGTCTGCTCTGGTCAAATGTAGATTCCGCATAGACCGCATAATTATCCTTGTCCGTGCTCAGCAGCTTTTTATAATACTGTATTGGCAAAAGCGTTGCCGAAAAAAAGATCGTACTATTCCCCATATCCAGATATTTCTGGAGATTTGCCGCCGGATTGACACAGAAAAGCTTCAACATAAATCTCTGATCCTTCTGCATTTGCGAATAGATCACATAATTTTCATCCAATGCCTCATAAATACTGATGAAGGAACGAATCGAAAAATAAAAATCCCGGACAACATCCGCCACGTTCCTGTCCTGACAGTTCTCCAGGAACGTTTCAATCCTCGGCATGAGATTCATTAATTTCAGGTAAATATGGGAAGCACTGCTCACCACCCGATAATCTTCACATTCCTTCTTCATTGCCAGTAGAAGCTTATTACACTCATCCAACCTTTTCGCAAGTTTATAATCAAGCGTCTTCACCAGTTTTTTCACATTCAGAAAATCTTCTTTGTAGATCTCTGCACTGTACATCTGTCTTCCGCGCTCGACAAGATTATGCGCTTCATCAATCAGAAAAATATACTCCCCCGATACTCCTTCGGAGAAAAACCGCTTCAAATGTGCATTTGGATCAAATACATAATTATAATCACAGATCACAGCATCTGCCCATGTGGATACATCGAGTCCCATCTCAAACGGACACACACAGTGCTTTTTCGCCTGTTCTTCCAGCGCTGCTCTGCTCATCTCGTCCGTGGAAGTAAGCAGTTCGTACACCGCGTCATTTACACGGTCAAAATGTCCTTTTGCGTACGGACAGTATTCCGGATTGCATTCCGTCTCATCGCAAAAACAGATCTTCTCCTTCGCCGTCAGCGTGATCACCTTCATTTTCAGTCCCTGCTCTTTCAGGATTTGAAACGCCTGCTCGGCAACCGTTCTTGTGATCGTCTTCGCCGTCAGATAAAAGATCTTTTCCCCCAGCTCCTCCCCGACTGCTTTCACAGCCGGAAACACTGCCGATAACGTCTTTCCGACACCGGTCGGTGCCTGAATAAACAGTTTTTTCTTTCTCAGGATCGTACGATAAACGGATGCCGCCAGCTCTTTCTGTCCTTTCCGGTACGAAAAAGGAAACTGGACTCCTTTTGCAGATGCGTTCCGCTTTCTGCGCCATTCCACTTGGAATTTCGCCCATTTTTCATATTTCATGATCAGTTCATCAAACCACAGTTTCAATTCTTTGCAGTCATAGGTATAACAGAATCTCTTGATCTCCTCTGTATCCATCTGGCAGTACGTCATCTGCACACCGATAAAAGAAAGGTCTCTCTGCTCTGCATACATCCAGGCATAGCATTTCGCCTGAGCAAGATGTACTCCCACCGGCTCTTTGATTTCATCCAGCTCACAGAGTACTCCTTTAATCTCATCAATTGTCACTACGTCCGCCTCTTCCAGAATCCCGTCTGCGCGTCCCTCCACTTTCAAGCAGAAACCGTCACATGGGATCTCCTTTTTCATCGACACCTCCGCGTGATATCCCGCACCCATGCTTCGCTGAATCTTTCTATGGATCTTTCCACCCATCTGCATGGCTTCGGCATCCAGAATTCCTCCTGTTCGATTGTCAATATCGCCTTCCCGTAAAATGAATTCTACCAGATTCCGGACCGATATTCTGATCACCGGCATTTCCTGTTCCATCTCATTATCTCCCGATTCTTACATTCTTTCTATATCTTAACACGAAACAGAATCGAGAAAAAGCATTACGTGATATTTTCACTCCATTAATTCTGGAACTCCACGATATTTTTTCTGTACCAGATCGGCAGATGCTGTCTCTGGCGCACATAACTCTCGCGCTCATTGATCGAGATACTCTCAAAAAACCCTTTCCATAACTTCTGGATTTCCATCTCCGATTCGGACAAACGTTCCAGTATCTCCATATCCGCCTCGATTCCAGAGATCAGGAACCAGCTCTTTCTTGCCTCATGTACCGCAAAAACCTCATGTGTACCGTCAAAGATTAACCAGTTTTCAAGTGGCAGCCGATCTGCAAAATGCGGTGCGATACACGCAAGTATCTGACTTTTCGGATCGATTCTGGCAAATAGTATTCCGCTTTCCAATTCCTTAAAACGCAGAAATTCTTTGAAATAATGTGCTTCATTGGAAACCTTTCTGCTAAGCGCAAATACTTTCTCTACGGAAGGACTGGTTAGATTTTCCATGATCCTGGTACTATCCTTCAGCCTTCTGGCCGCAAACATCGTCCCCAGTATCGCATCTCCTTTGGCTGGATCAGACGAAAGAGCCGCATGATACAGTTTCCAATATGCATCCATCCCAAGGTGGTTCTTGATCATCTTCTCAACCGCGATCACCTTTTCTTCCCTTTCCTCACACTCCGTGTATTCACAAAACAGCTTTTGTTCAACACTGCCTTTAAAAGCAATTCCTGCATCCCCAGTTTCTCTTCTCTCCTTCCAGGCATCATACACCGCCGAAAAAATCCCGGTGATATCATCATGACAGACATAGATTTTCTGCACATTTCCCACTTCCTTCCACAGCAAACGAATCTCCTGAGAATCTCACATCATCAAATAACGACAGCTGCCTGTAATTCATCCCAATCACAGAATCCGGCAACCGTTCTTTACCGTCCAGAATATTCCTTGTTATATAATCCTGATCCATACGCACCGGATACATCATCTTGCCACTGCACGTAATAAAATACAGTGCTCTTTTCAGCACGACTCCCATTTTCTTAAGATCCGCAAAATCAACCGTCCCAAGCCTTCTTGCCTTTACGATCCGGGACGCCGACCGGTATCCAATCCCCGGAACTCGAAGCAGCATGTGGTAGTCCGCCCTGTTCACCTCAATCGGGAACTCCTCCAGATGGCGGACTGCCCAGTCACATTTAGGATCCATCAATACATTAAAATTCGGATTCTCTTCATCCAACAATTCATCCACATGAAACTGATAGTAACGCAGCAGCCAGTCCGCCTGATATAACCTGTGTTCTCTCAGAAGCGGCGGGCCACTATCTGTTTTGACCGGAAGCGCTTTATCTTCGTTCACGGGAACAAACGCCGAATAAAACACTCTCTTCAGTTCAAACTTCTGATAAAGTGCCTCCGTCACCTGCATAATCTGAAAGTCAGTTTCTGGAGTTGCTCCGATAATCATCTGCGTACTCTGCCCTGCCGGCACAAACTGCGGAGCATGCCGGTATACTGTCAATTCCTGCCTATTTTCTTTTCGCTTTTCCTGCACCAGCCTCATGGGAGTCAGGATATTCTTCCGACTCTTGTGCGGTGCAAGAAGGCGAAGACTTTCTTGCGTTGGGAGTTCCAGGTTCACACTCATTCTGTCTGTAAGATATCCCACCTTCTGAATCAGTTCCTGACTCGCCCCCGGAATGGCTTTCACATGGATATAGCCCTGAAAATTACACTCTTTTCTCAGCTTATACAGCGTCGCATAGATCAATTCCATTGTATAATCCGGACTCTTTAAAATACCGGAGCTCAAAAACAATCCCTCTATATAATTACGTCGATAAAACTCCATCGTCAGCTTACAAACTTCATCGGGAGTAAAGGAAGTACGGATCACATCATTGGATGAACGGTTCACACAGTATTTGCAATCAAAAATGCACTCGTTGGTGAAAAGGATCTTAAGCAGTGAAATACACCGTCCGTCTGCCGAAAAACTGTGGCAGATTCCTGCTTTCTCACAATTCCCCATACCGGTTCCGTCTCCTTTCCTGTCCACACCGCTGGAAGTACACGCCACATCATACTTTGCTGCATCCGACAGTATATTCAGCTTCTCATACAGGTTCATCTCCGTCTGGATCCGCACTTTTCATTCCTCCTTATTCTCCGTTCTTCGATCTTTGAGCATTTGCAAACTTACGTTCCGAACATTTGTTCTTTTATATAGTAACATATTCAAGTCGATTTATCAATATCTGAACCATATTTTTCTCATATGCGAAGCAACTAAAAAAAAGACGCTCCACATTACTGTGAAACGCCCCATTTTTATCATTGCCGGACTCCTACTGGAATCTTTCAATAATATTTGTCAGATATTTATTTTCAGCCTCATAGAACTTCTCCTGTTCTACGATTTCAGCCAGCTGAGGATCAATCGGCATTTTTCCAAGCACTTCTGTTCCAAGATTTTCCGCGATCTCATCAATGTGGCTCTCTCCGAAGACGGAAATCCGCTTTCCGCATTCCGGGCATTCCAGATAACTGTAGTTTTCTACAATTCCAAGAACCGGAATATTCATCTGTTTTGCCATATTGTATGCTTTCTCCACAATCATCTGTACCAGATCCTGCGGTGATGTGACGATCACAACTCCATCGACAGGCAAAGACTGGAAAACGGTCAGCGGTACATCACCGGTTCCCGGCGGCATATCGACAAAAAGGAAATCCAGATCTCCCCACATTACATCTGTCCAGAACTGAGTTACAACCCCCGCAATGATCGGTCCTCGCCAGATCACAGGATCAGACTCTCTCTCAAGGAGCAGGTTGACGGACATAATCTTAGTTCCGTCTTTAGCAATACATGGGAACATACCTTCTTCATTTCCGACTGCACTTTCGTGCACTCCATACATTTTCGGTATAGACGGTCCTGTGATATCGGCATCCAGGATTCCGACCGTGTATCCCTGGCTGATGGCAAGCCGTGCAAGAGATGCAGTCACCATAGATTTACCGACTCCGCCTTTTCCGCTCACCACGCCGATTACTTTTTTCACCTGTGAATACGGATTAGCCGGTGCTTTCATATCTTCTTTCTTGCTTTTACACGAGCCTGCGTGCGCACAGGAAGAACACGCCTCCGGTGAACATCCGCTGTTCTGCTCTTCTGCCATAATTCTCAACCTCCAAAATATATATTATTCTTCTACCACAGCAATGACTTCAACTTCGCAGAGAAGGTTCTTCGGAAGCGTCTTTACTGCAACACAGCTTCTTGCCGGTTTTGATGTAAAGTATTTGCCATATACTTCATTAAAGGCAGCGAAGTCTCCCATATCACTTAAGAAACAAGTCGTCTTTAAAACTTTGTCAAATGAACTTCCTGCTGCTCTTAATACCTCTCCAAGATTCTTACAAACCTGTTCTGTCTGCTCTTCAATGGTAACAGCCTCGACCGTATTTGTCTCCGGATTGATAGCGATCTGACCTGCAGAATAAAGGATGCCATTGTGTACATATCCCTGTGAATAAGGTCCTAATGCTTTTGGTGCTTTCTCAGTTGCTACTGGTTTCATAATCTCGTCTCTCCTTTTCCTGGTATTTTCTATGAAAATGCCGTTTTATACTATAGTTTTTGAGCTCTCGTCAAGCCCCCGGAACCATAGTACTAGAATACCATAGCTTTCGGGAAAATCCAATCCTTTTTCCAAATAATCTGTAACTAATCCATTGCCAGTTCTTCCTGCTCCCTCGTTACATTTTTGATCCATTTATACCCCAGGAAACGCTTGACAGTGATCGGCACCTTGATCACTTCGTCACTCATCAGTAATACATAAACCACCGGAACACTGGCCCGAAAAACGAACGCTGCGATCGCTCCGAGCAGGATGGAACAGCACCACATCGTAGTTGCATCCAGACGAAGTCCGAATCTGGTGTCTCCCCCCGAGCGGAACACCCCCACCACAAGTGTTGTATTAATAGCCTGACACAGCGCGAAATAAGACATAACAAAAAACATAAACATCAGGTAACTCTTTGCTTCCGGAGAAAGTGTCATAAATCTGCTCACTGCCGGAGCCGAAACCAATATGATCCCCGCGGCAATGAATCCAGTGATGACACTCAGAACCGCAAATCTTCTGCCATATGCTTTCGCGAGCTCATACTGTCGCTCTCCGATCGTTTTCCCCAGATAGATTGCCGTCGCATTCGAGACACCGAAAACAACCACTGTGGAAAGTTCTCTTACCACCTGCACAACAGAATTTGCCGCGACTGCTGCACTGCCGAGATGTCCGATCACCGCCGTATTGGCAGAGCTCCCCATTCCCCATACCAGCTCGTTCAAAATAACCGGAGTCGCGTAGAACAAAAAGTCTTTCAACAGCACTTTATCAATGTTCCACATGTCGCTCAAATGAAAACGGACCACTTTATTTCTGAATTTTGCATACCATATTACAATCATAAGTCCAAGGATTCTTGAAATCAAAGTTCCGATCGCCGCTCCTTCAATTCCCATCTTTGGGAATCCCATAAGCCCGAAGATCAACACTGCGTTGACTATAATATTCACTATAAGTGAAGCACCGTATACGACCGTCGCGATTACGACCCTCTCAATGCTGCGCATAATATACAGATAGACCTGAGTTGCCGCCATGATTACATAAGAAAGCGCAACAATCCTCAGATATTTCACGCCTTCCGCAATGACTTCCGGGTCATTTGTATAGATCCGGAGTAGTGTCTCAGGGATCAGTTCGGCTGCCAAAGCGAAAGCCAATGCTCCGCCAATACCGATCAGCATGCCCATCCCCAGGATTTTTTCAATCGTCCGGGTATCCTTTTTCCCCCAATACTGCGCAGTCAGCACCGTAGCTCCTGACGTAGTTCCGAACAGGATCAGCGTCATGATGAACTGAATCTGTCCGGCAAGCGATGCTCCGGAAAGGACCTTCTCCCCAACCCGTCCCAGCATAAATACATCGGCTGCCTGAACCCCGACATTGATCAGGTTCTGCAGCGCCATCGGAATGATAAGCAGACATACCTGTTTATAGAAATTTTTCCAGTTAATATCCATCTTATCTTCCGTTTGCCGACTGAAAGATTTGATAAACATCGTTTACATCTAACTCCTTTATTTTCGATAATTTTACCGTTCCGCCTTTGGTTGCGTTCATTGCCAGTTCCATCAAAGTATCATCACTGAGTGTCCCGATTTCAAGCTCTTTCAAATTCACCGGCATTTCCAGGCTGCGGAAGTAATCCACCGTTTTCCGGATTGCCTCCCGCGCTGTCTCCACAGCATCTTTTCCCTGAATTCCCCACACTTTCTGACCGTAATGGCAGAAACGATCCACATCATATCGATATACATACTCTGCCCAGGATCCCCACATTGCAGACAAAGTCGCCCCATGTGCCAGATCATATTTCGCTCCGAGAGCATGTCCGAATTTATGCACACAGAAATCTTTTTCTCTGCCAAGCCCCGTCAGATCATTATGCGACAGACTTCCGCACCACATAATCTCACTCATCGCATCATAATCCTCTGGATTCTTAAATCCTTTTATTCCATTTTCGATCATGACCCTGAGAAGCCCTTCTGCGATTTCATCTGTCATCTGGTTTTTCTGATTAGGAATGAAGTATCGTTCCAACGTATGCATCATAATATCCACAACTCCACATGCAATCTGATATGGTGGCAGAGTAAATGTCAGTTCCGGATTCATAATCGCAAATTTGGGGCGGTTAAATACCGTGGTAATTCCACTTTTTTCCCCGGTCTCTTCATTTGTCAGAACAGAAGATGAGCTCATCTCACTGCCGGCTGCCGCAATCGTAAGTACACATCCCATCGGAAGAGACCGGGTAAGTGGCACTTTCTGCGTCCAGATATCCCATAGCTTTGTTCCCGGATTCGCTGCCCCATGTGCAATTGCTTTCGCCGTGTCGATCGAACTGCCTCCACCAACGGCCAGGATAAAATCCGCCCCGAACTCCAACGCCTTCTGAACTCCCCGTTCCGCATATGCGAGTCTCGGATTCGGTTTCACTCCGCCAAATTCTTCATATGTAATTTTCTCTTCTCGCAGAGCATTTTCAATCGTTTCCAGAAGACCGCTTTTCACGACACTTCCTCCTCCATAAACGATCAGCACTCTGTGTCCGTTCCATTTTTTCACTTCTATTCCCGCCTGAAGATGCGTCTTGCTTCCAAACACAATTTCAGTAGGTGTATATTGTGTAAAATTCTGCATTATTCTCCTCCGTTCTAAGATCGTCGCAGATCTTACCTATATTCTGTTGTTTTATACAATCATGGGAAAATCAGGACCGATTCCAGTTCATACTTCTATTAGAAAAAAGAAATGATTCTGTTCGATTTTTCCGGAGAAAAGAATTGCTTCTCTTCTTTCCGGAAAACGAACAATGGCAATATACATTCACTAACTACTATATAATTCTACAGCCAGATCTTACCGGTTGTTTCACCGTTGATTACATAATATACAGCGTAATCTTCCGGTTTGATATAGAGTTCCATGGACTTGATGTCTGATACTTTGTGTTTTGCCTTTGTCCATTCTTTCTTAACTGCCGCAACCATATCTTTCGTATTTACTTCTTTTTCACCATACTGCAAAACAATTTCTGTCTTGATTTCTTTCTTAGTTGCCTCTTTTCTTGTCTTAGCTGCTGCTTTCTTTACATCTTTCACAGTCTTCTCTACAGCTTCTTTCACGTCTTCTACCTTCTCTTCTGCCATTTTTACCGCTTCTTCTGCCATAGCTGCTGCAGCTTCTTTTACTTCTTCTGTCTTAACTTCTACAGCTTCTTTTACTTCTGCTGCATTAACCGGGGCTTTTGCTTCTGCTGCTTTTACATTCTTATCAATTACTGCTTTAGAACGTTTGCTTACTCTTGCCATATTTAAATATCCTCCTCGATTCTAAGTTACTGCATGTTGCCACATAACAAAGTACAAAAACCGAAAAAATTTTCCTCGGAATTTGCTTACCGCGATATTATACCACAGAAATTTCAAAAAGTCACATTGATTCCCAAGATATATTTGACTTTCAGCCTTTTTTAATGTAGAAATTTTTCTCAATTTTACTGTATTAATTATGCAAATTGTGCTATAATATTTATATTGCAAAGAAAGGAAGGTAACATTATGGTATTATTGGTTGGCATTATCGCAGTTGCAATCATCGCAGCTATCGTTACCGCCTGTGTTACTTCAGTAATTGGTGGCATCGCCGGCAGCGAATTGGAAGAAGAAGAATAAAAATATGCGTTTCATGTGGGATGTTCACACGAAACGCATATTTTTTATTCTTCCAATTCTTCTAACTTTTCCTTCACCTTATCCATGAAGCCTTTTTTCTTATTCTTTGTTTTTCCTTCGGGTTCTTCTTCCTGATTCAAAGAATTCCCTGTCAATTCATCAAATTTGCGAAGTGCCTCTTTGGCCTCTGCACTTAATTTTTCCGGTGTCTGAATCACAAGCGTGACATAATGATCTCCACGTACCTGCGGATTTCTGAGTGAAGGAACACCTTTTCCTTTCAGACGCACTTTCGTATCGGTCTTTGTTCCCGGTTTTATATTATAAAGCACATCGCCATCAATCGTCTTAATTCTTACGTCACCACCGAGCGCTGCCTGTGCAAATGTAATCGGTGCTGTTGAAAACAGATGTACATCCTGTCTCTGGAAAATCGGATGCCGTGAAACAGTAACCTCGACCAAAAGATCTCCTCTCGGACCTCCATTCACCCCAGGTTCTCCCTTTTCGCGAATCCGTACGCTCTGTCCATTATCAATACCTGCCGGAATAGAAACCTTAATCTTCTTTCGACTGGACGTATATCCTGTTCCGCCACAATCCGGACATTTTTCGCGAATAACCTTACCTGTTCCCTGACACTCCGGACAAGTCTGTACATTCTGTACTGTTCCGAAGAACGACTGGGATGTATAGACTACCTGTCCTTTTCCACCGCATCGGCTGCAGGTTTCCGGACTTGTTCCCGGTTTTGCCCCGGTACCGTTACATTTACTGCACGGATCTTTCAACACAACCTCCAGTTCCTTCTCACAGCCAAACACAGCCTCTTCAAATGTAATTCTAACACCTTTTCGAATATTTGCCCCTTTCATAGGACCGGTATTGGCACGGCCTCCTCTTCTGCCTCCGCCAAATAAATCACCAAATATATCGCCGAAAATATCGCCGAAATCTGCGCTGTTAAAATCGAATCCTCCGAATCCCCCGGCTCCGCCGGCACCTCCTTCAAAGGCGGCATGTCCAAACTGGTCATATTGACGACGTTTTTCGGGATCACTCAGTACTGCATATGCTTCAGAGGCTTCTTTAAACTTTTTTTCGGCCTCGGCATCCCCCGGATTCATATCCGGATGGTATTTCTTGGCCAAAGCCCGATATGCTTTCTTCAATGTCGCCTCATCCGCATCTTTGGAGACACCAAGGACTTCATAGTAATCTCTTTTTGATTCTGCCATAACCCTACCTCATCACTTCTACTTTTTCGTATGCATAGCAACAAATCTGCAAGACGGATTTACCCGCCTTGCAGAAAATAATTTTGTTAAACAAGAACTTAAACTTCTCTATAATCTCCGTCTACAACGTCATCTCCGTTGTATCCTTCCGGTGCCGGTCCTGCTTCCGGAGCCGGTCCACCCTGTGCTCCTGCTGCGCCGGCTGCAGCACCAGCCTGCTCATAAACCTTTGTGAACAGCTTCTGTGCACTTTCCATCAGTTTTTCTTTTGCAGCCTTGATCTCAGCGACCTGAGCATCTGTCATTTCATCGCCTGCTTTTGCAAGCAAATCTTTCAGAGTCTGAACATCAGCTTCTACTGCGCTTCTGTCAGCAGCATCGATCTTGTCACCAACTTCTTTCATTGCTTTCTCGGTCTGGAATACCATTGCGTCTGCGTCATTCTTGGTGTCAATTGCTTCTTTACGCTTCTTATCCTGTGCTTCGAACTCAGCAGCTTCTTTTACTGCACGATCGATATCTGCATCGGACATATTAGAACCTGCTGTGATCGTAATATGCTGTTCTTTTCCTGTTCCCAGATCTTTTGCTGATACATTTACAATACCGTTTGCATCGATATCAAATGTAACTTCGATCTGCGGGATTCCACGCGGTGCCGGCGGAATTCCGTCCAGTCTGAACTGTCCGAGGGACTTGTTGTCTCTTGCGAACTGTCTTTCACCCTGAACAACGTTGATATCAACTGCTGTCTGGTTATCTGCAGCAGTAGAGAAAATCTGGCTCTTCTTGGTCGGGATTGTTGTATTTCTCTCGATCAATCTTGTAGCAACACCACCCATTGTCTCGATGGACAGTGACAGCGGAGTTACATCCAGAAGAAGGATGTCGCCTGCGCCGGCATCTCCAGCCAGTTTACCGCCCTGAACGGATGCACCAAGGGCTACACACTCATCCGGATTCAGAGATTTGCTCGGTTCTTTGCCTGTGAGACGTTTTACTTCTTCCTGTACAGCCGGGATACGGGTAGATCCACCTACCAGAAGTACCTGGCCAAGGTCAGACGCTGTGATACCTGCATCAGACAGTGCACGTCTTACCGGTTCTGCTGTCTTTTCAACCAGTTCATGAGTTAATTCATCGAATTTAGCTCTTGTCAGGTTCATATCGAAATGCTTCGGTCCTTCTGCTGTTGCAGTGATGAACGGAAGGTTAATATTAGTTGTTGTTGCAGACGAGAGCTCTTTCTTTGCTTTTTCAGCTGCTTCTTTCAATCTCTGAAGAGCCATCTTATCTGTAGAAAGATCTACACCTTCTTTTGCCTTGAAATCTGCAAGCATATAGTCTGTGATCTTCTGATCGAAGTCATCTCCGCCAAGTCTGTTGTTACCTGCTGTAGATAATACTTCGATAACGCCGTCACCGATCTCAATAACGGATACATCGAATGTACCACCGCCAAGGTCATAAACCATGATCTTCTGTTCTTTTTCATTGTCCAGACCATAAGCAAGTGCTGCCGCTGTAGGCTCGTTGATGATACGTTTTACATCAAGACCGGCGATCTTACCGGCATCCTTGGTAGCCTGACGCTGTGCATCGTTGAAATATGCCGGAACAGTGATAACTGCTTCTGTAACCTTTTCTCCAAGGTATGCTTCTGCATCTGCTTTCAGTTTCTGAAGAATCATAGCTGAAATTTCCTGCGGAGAATATTTCTTTCCGTCAATGTCAACTTTATGGTCTGTTCCCATTTCTCTCTTGATAGAAGAAATTGTCTTTTCTGCGTTTGTAACTGCCTGACGTTTTGCAGGTTCACCTACCAGACGTTCTCCTGTTTTTGTAAATGCTACGATAGACGGTGTTGTTCTTGCACCTTCTGTATTTGCGATTACAACCGGCTGACCACCTTCCATAACCGCTACACAACTGTTTGTTGTACCTAAATCAATACCAATGATTTTGCCCATTATGAAGACCTCCTAATATTTTAAAAAATTTGTTTACTTACTTTGTTTATATAGAGTATATCTGCATCTTCATGTGTAAATATACAAACTATTTCATTCATTCTGCTATTTTAATTAGCAACCTTTACCATGCTGTGTCTCACAACACTTTCACGATACATATATCCTTTCTGGAATTCCTCGACCACGACATTCTCTCCGGCCTCTTCATCTTCAATATGCATCACTGCATTATGAAAATCCGGGTTAAATTCCTGTCCGACCGCCTCAATCGGTTTCACACCGATGCCTTCCAGTGTTGTCATAAGCTGCTTGTAGATCTTATCCATTCCCTGCACAAACGGATCTTCTTTGTTTTCCTCAGCTACAGACTGCAGGCCGCGTTCAAAATTATCAACGACCGGAAGAATCTTTTCCACGATATCTTTTGCACCGATCTCATACATGGCTGATTTTTCTTTCTCAGTCCGCTTTCTGTAATTATCGAATTCTGCCATCTGTCTGGTAAGCTTATCTGTCAGATCTGCAATCTGCTCATCCTTCTTGTCTTTTTTATTCTTTTTTTCAAAAAGCTTTGATTTTTTCGGCTCCGCAGTTTCTTCTGTTTTTTCTTCTTCCTTCGCATCTGCTTCGCCGGCCTCTTTGTTCTCACCTTCCCGACTTTCTTCGGAATCCTCTTCCTTATCATTTTCTTTTTCAGCAGCTTCTTCTGCTTCCGCTTCCATGGCGGCTTTCTTTGCCTCTTCCACTGCTTCTTTTACCATTTCTTCATTACTCATCTGATTATCCAACGGTTCTGCCACCTTTCTCCTTTCATAGTCCGGATGTTCTAACCATCCCTGTGGAAAATCTCATCCAGTTCCGCCATCAGAGTCTTTAACGTCTTCATTACATGTTCGTAATCCATCCGCTTCGGTCCAATGATTCCAATGGTCCCCTGCATACCCTCACCAAGCTCATAGGTCGCTGTGACAACACTGCAGTCCTTCATCTTCTCCACATTGGATTCATTTCCGATATAGACCTGAATGTCTTTATTCTCGCTGCTGGCCATCGTCTTTGATACCAGCGCTGCCAGCTGCTGCTTTTCTTCGAAAGCACTGATAATCTCCTGAGCGCTCTGCTTATCGCTAAGCTCCGGATATTTAAAAATATTCGTTGCGCCGCTGGTGTAAATCTCCATGTCATCATCAAGCTGTATCACATTCGCCACTGCATCCAGCACATTACTGACCACTTCACTGTGAATCCCTGCCTGTTCCTTCAGTCTGGCGATCATTCCGAGATTGATCTCTTCCACCGACAGTCCGATCAGTGCCGTATTTAACAGCATATTCAGTTTCAGCAATGCTTCGTTATCCAATGGCTCTTCCAGTGTAATAATCTGGTTCTTTACGATATTTCCATCCATCACAATGACGACGACCAACTGGTTCTCATCTACCTGTGAAAGCTGGATGAACTTCAGCTTATTCCTGTTATATACCGGAGAGGAAATCATCGTCGCGTAATTGGTGTTCGTTGCCAGTACTTTCGCGACCTGCCTTAGGAGCTGATCCATCTTATCTGACTTCTCCAGCATCTGTTCCTTGAGTTCTGTGACCTCCTGCTCTTTCTGGCTCATCAGCATATCTACATACCATCGATATCCTTTATCAGATGGAATCCTTCCCGCCGATGTGTGAGGCTGCATGATATAACCCAGTTCTTCCAGATCCGCCATTTCATTCCGGATCGTTGCAGAGCTTAAGTTCAGATCCGTATACTTGGAAATCGTTCTCGATCCCACCGGCTCTCCGATGTCTAAATAATTCTTAATGATGGCATGAAGGATTTTCGTTTTCCGCTCACTAAGTTCCTGTATAGACTCCATCTGCACCCTCCTTTGTTTTATTAGCACTCGGTATATTCGAGTGCTAACATCATCTTCGCTTATTAATGTATCACTCCCAACACGCTTTGTCAACCCACTTTATAAATATTTCATAGTTACACTTTTTTATCGCAAAAGGACTGCCATATGACAGTCCTTTTCTCAAAACATAAACTCCACAAATACCGTATTGCTCACATCGATTCCCTGTTCTGTAAGCGCGATACGGTCCTCATGTTCTTCTATAAGATGCATACCTTTCAGTTTCCGGATCGGTTTTCCGTAGACCGCTTCGATCCCGGTTCCAAAGGCTTCCTCAAATTCTGTTTTCGATATGCCTTCCGTCATGCGCAGTCCGAGAAACATGAATTCCTCCATCTCATCTTCCAGGCTGAGTTTTTCTCCGGAAAATTTTTCTTCAAAATTATCCCTGTATTCCGTCATCTTTTCCGGATTACTGTATCTTGCCCCTTCAAAAAATGTGGCGGCACCCACGCCGAACCCCAGATACGGCACTCTTCTCCAATACCCGCAGTTGTGCCTGCATCGGTATCCGGGCTTTGCATAATTGGAAATCTCATACCGCTGATATCCCGCACCGACGAGGATCTGCTCTGTCTGATGATACATCTCCCGTTCTTCCTCCTCCGTAGGAAGCGCAGGCCACGGCAGATTTGCACCCTTTCTTTTCTCACATCCCGACTCCGCCCTTTCTTCCCGTCCTGCATCTTCCCCGTACCTGTCATAGAATAAAGTTCCGGGTTCGATGATCAGACTGTATGCAGAAATGTGCTCCGGCTCCAGAGCCGCGACTGTTCTCAGTGTTTCGGTCCAGCTCTCCGCCGTCTGACCCGGGATCGCCGAAATCAGATCAATATTGATATTGTCAAATCCGCACATCCTCGCACTCCTATAGGCCTCAAGGAATTCTTCATAAGTGTGTATCCTTCCAAGCATCCGCAGTTCTTCATCATGGACAGACTGTAGTCCGATGCTCAGCCGGTTCACACCGGCATCTTTATACGCTTTCAGTTTTTCATCCGTAACCGTACCGGGATTCATCTCCATAGAAATCTCCGCATCCGCAGAAATGTGATATTGATCCCGAACCGTATCAAGAATCATCCGGAACTGGTCTCCGGTAAGAAGAGAGGGAGTCCCTCCTCCAAAGAAAATGGAAGAGACCTGATACTCTTCCACTTTTCCTGCATTTGTCCTGATTTCCTCACACAGAATCTGTACATATTCTTCCCGCTCTTTCTCGCCTGCGGGCGCTGATAGGAAATCACAGTAGGCACATTTCTTCAGGCAGAACGGAATATGAATGTACAGTTCCAAAGGCTTGCCCGCCCCACCTGATATTTGTTTTCTTTCCATATTATTTCTTATCATCCAATTTCAGAACACTCATAAATGCTTTCTGCGGAATTTCTACATTTCCCACCTGACGCATACGTTTCTTTCCTTCTTTCTGCTTCTCCAGAAGTTTCTTCTTACGTGTGATATCACCGCCGTAACACTTCGCAAGAACATCTTTACGCAGAGCTTTGACCGTCTCACGCGCAATGATCTTGCTTCCGATCGCTGCCTGGATCGGGATCTCGAAGAGCTGTCTCGGGATCTCTTCCTTCAGCTTTTCACACATCTTTCTTCCCCGGTCATAAGCGCTTCCTGCAAATACAATGAAGGAAAGTGCATCGACTTCTTCTTTATTAATGAGAATATCCAGCTTGACCAGCTCGGACCTCTCATACCCGAGAAGTTCATAATCAAAAGAAGCGTATCCGCGTGAACGGGATTTCAGTGCATCGAAGAAATCATAGATGATTTCATTCAAAGGCAGGTGATAGTGAAGCACCGCTCTTGTCTCTTCGATATATTCCATTCCCTGGTACACGCCCCGTCTTTCCTGGCACAGATCCATGATCGCGCCGATGAATTCCGATGTTACCATGATCTCCGCTTTGACGACAGGTTCTTCCATATATTCAATCTCCGCAGGGTCCGGCAGATTAGACGGGTTGGTAAGCTCGATCACCTCTCCGTTTGTCTTGTGTACTTTGTAGATAACTCCGGGCGCCGTCGTAACCAGGTCCAGATTGTATTCCCGTTCCAGACGTTCCTGAATGATCTCCAGATGGAGAAGTCCCAGAAAACCGCAGCGGAAACCGAATCCAAGCGCCAGTGAAGTCTCCGGCTCAAACTGAAGCGCCGCATCATTTAACTGCAGTTTCTCTAGCGCATCCCTCAAATCCGGATATTTGGAGCTGTCCGCAGGATACACTCCGCAGTACACCATCGGATTGACCTTCTTGTAACCCGGCAGCGGCTGATCGCAGGGGCTCTGTGCATTCGTCACCGTGTCACCGACACGCGTATCCTTCACGTTTTTCAGACTGGCTGTAAAATATCCTACCATCCCGGCTGACAATTCTTCACAAGGAATAAACTGACCCGCTCCGAAATATCCCACTTCCACGACATCCGCCGTTGCCCCGGTCGCCATCATTTTGATTGGTGTTCCCTTTGCAATGCAGCCTTCCTTGATCCGGCAGAATACGATGACCCCTTTATACGGATCGTAGAGTGAATCAAAGATCAGTGCCTGAAGCGGGGCGTCCGGATCTCCCTCCGGTGCCGGGATCTTCTCCACGATCTGTTCCAGCACTTCTTCCACATTCAGACCGGTCTTTGCAGAGATTCTCGGTGCATCCTGTGCTTCAATCCCGATCACGTCCTCAATCTCTTCAATCACACGTTCCGGTTCTGCACTCGGAAGATCCACCTTATTGATAACAGGCATGACATCCAGATCATGATCCAGTGCGAGATATACATTTGCAAGCGTCTGTGCCTCAACCCCCTGAGCGGCATCCACAACCAATATCGCACCGTCACACGCGGCGAGACTACGGGAAACTTCATAATTAAAATCCACATGTCCCGGAGTATCGATCAGATTGAAAATGTATTCCTCCCCGTCTTTTGCCTTGTAGACGGTGCGGACTGCCTGGGACTTGATCGTGATCCCTCTCTCCCGCTCCAGGTCCATGTTGTCCAGTACCTGTGCCTGCATTTCCCGGCTGGTAAGAAGGCCGGTCATCTCGATGATCCGGTCTGCCAATGTAGATTTCCCGTGGTCGATATGCGCAATTATACAAAAATTCCGAATTTTCTTTTGATCCATATGCATAGCCCTTTTTTCGTCTCCTTATCCTATCTTTCTCATATCCTGTCTGTATATTATGATACCTTTGGTTTTTTCCGGCTGTACTGTACCAGAAAGAGCTCGACCGACAGGACATCTCCCATTCTTCCTGTCTTGACATTCTCCTCGGTCTGCACGCCCGCCTCGACGATCTGCCGAAGCTCTTTTGCGGAAAACGCCTGTGCCTGTGCCCGGTATTTTCCCACCAGGAACGGCATGATCCCGGCTTTGGATGCCATCTCTTTGGATGGAACTCCCTGATTTTCCATTTCCTTGATTTCCATCAGAATGCGGAACTGTCTGGTCAGCAGATACAGGATCCGCATCGGCGGTTCTTTCAGCGTCAGCAGATCATAGTAATAATCCAGCGCTTTCTTCTGTTCCTTGTTCGCCACCGCATCCACCATGTCGAAGATGTGGTTTGTAATCTGGGTCGTACAGATCGCGTCTATGTCCGCCACCGTGATCTCCGTATGATTCAAGCAATAGCAGAACAACTTTTCCAGCTCTTTCTGGATGTTCTCCATGTCATTGCCCACCTTGTCCAGGAAATATCTGGCGGCAGATTCCGTCATATTCTGATTCTCTTTTTTTACCATACCGAGAATCCAGCGCACCAGAGTCTTCTCATCCTGGCGTTTCAATTCTACGATCCTTCCTCTGTCCTTTACTGCCTTGTACAGCTTGCTTCTCTTATCGATCTCCTCCTCGACAAAGATCAGAAACGAAGTCTGAGGAATCTCTTTCAGATACTCTGCCAGTTCCGGCACCGAGCTCTTGAAGAACCCGGTATTTTCCATCACGATCAGTCTTCGCTCGGCAAAAAACGGCATCGTTTCGGCAAGGTCGATCACCTCCCGGGGATTCGTGTTTTTCCCTTCATAATACGCATAATTCATGGTATCTCCTTCGGAGACCATCGCTTTTACAAAACGATCCCTGTACTGTTTTTTCAGATAAGCCTCCTCCCCGTATAGGAGATAGATCTGTTTAAATTGTCCGGTTTTTAAATCTTCATTCAAACTCTTCATGGTCTCAGTATACTATATTTCTCCCCGTCTGTACATAATTTCACTGCATGTCCGTCTTTCGTATTATATAAGCTGACGCCCCAATTTGCAAGTCTTTCCAGCACTTCTTCGTGCGGATGCCCATAGCGGTTCTTCTCTCCGGCCGACACCCAGGCAGCATCCGGCCTTGTTATTTCAAGAAGTCTTTCCGATGTCGCATTTCTCGATCCGTGATGCCCGACTTTCAGCACTTCGAATCTGTCCGAAAGCTTTTTTTGCTCCTGAAGTTCCCCAATCCTTGCCGACACCGTATCTTCTGCGTCATTTTCCAGATCACCGGTAAATAGCATATCAAATCTGCGATAGCGAAGGGCAAGGACCATGGAGGCTTCATTGCCCGGCTCCGGCATCTCTTCTTTCTCCTTCTCGTCTCCCGGCCAGATACAGAAAAGCTCCATTTCTCCTTCCCGAAGAATCTGCCCCGCTTCGACCGTGTAGACCTTTGCCCCGTATTCTGTGGCAGTCTGTGCAAATTCATACAGTTTTTCATCCCAGAAGCGTTCCCCGGGAAGTACGATCCGTTCGATTCGGATCCCGTATTTCTGTCGTTTCAGCATTTCCTCAATTCCTCCAAGATGATCGATATCCCCGTGGGAGACCCACACATAATCCAGCTTCCCGACACCTTCGGATTTCAGAAACGGTTCGATCCGGTATTTCCCCACATCACTCACTGTGCTGCTCCCTCCGTCGATGAGGTATGTACCACCTTTCGGTCCTCTGAGGAAAAATGCATCCCCCTGTCCAACATTCATCATATAGATTTCCAGCTCTCCCGCCCTGCCGTGAGGGAACCCCATGAGCAAAACCGCTGCCAAAATTCCTGTATAAGCGGCTTTCTTCTTCCCGAATCTAAAACATGCCAACATGACGGCCAGTACCATATAGTATGCCAGAATCTGCACTGTCCCCGGTCTTCCTGCGACCCATCTCGCACCCGGGATCTCCAGCATGATCCTGCTTCCTTCTTCATAAATTCCAAGAATCAGACCGCTTATTCCATAGGAGATGCGTGCCGGCCACAGTCCCCCAGAAACTACCGTTCCAGTCAGGATCCCTGCGAAGCCGCATGCGAGCACGATTCCCGCAAGCGGAACCGCAAGCAAATTCCAGAATATGGAATAAGGACTGATTTCATAATAATAATACAGCATGATTGGAAGCACTGCCAGCTGAACCGACAGCGACATTTTTATGGTGCGTTTCCATTTCGCCTCCCCTTCTGTCTGCCAGAAGGGCAGAATCAGGTAGACACCGAGCACGGCGCCGAAGGACAACAAGAATCCCGCGTCAAAGAGCTGCAGAGGATTGAACGACAACATCAGCAGCATGGCCGTTCCCGCCGCCGTCAGTCCGTCGTATTCCCTTCCCGTCACCTCTGCCCCCATACGGATCAGAAACATCACGGCAGCTCGGACTGCCGATATACTCCCTCCTGTCAGCACCGCGTACAGGATCAGAACCGCACAGCTTCCTCCCGCCGCAAAAGTCCTTGTAAAAGAGGCATGTCTCAGGATTTCGTATATTCCCATCCCGACAAAAGACACATGAAGACCCGAGATCGCCAGCAGATGCCCGATTCCGCTTTTCTGATAGTTTTCCCTTACCTCCTCATCCATATACGCACGGTCTCCGAGCATCATGGAGCACAAGACTCCGCCCTTTTCTTCGCCGAGATACGCAAGAATCTGCTCTGCCGTTTTCTCCCGAATATCACTCATCCATTCAAGAAGACGGTATTTCCATCCCGCTTTTCCCGTAAATGCCCGGATTTCTTCAAGCCTTGCCTGTTTCAGCGCTCCTGTTATTCCCTGTTTTCGATAATAAAATCTTTGGTTAAAATTCCCCGGATTCGGGGCATTCTGAAAGAAAGAAATGGTTCCAGACACCCGGATATACTGCCCGTATTCCGGAACCCGTTCCTCCTGCCCATTTGATAAATAGACCAGCAGATTATCTTCTGCCTCAATTTCTGATTCGCCTTGTTCCTGCATTCTGATCCCTTTAAGGTACAGAATCCAGATGTCTTCTTTTTTTGTTTTCCGATAAATCTGACCGCAAAGCCTTACCTTATCTCCGTCTGAATACAGCCTTTCAAACTCCGATTCTCCCAGAACCGGAAAAATCCGGCTCCCGCCCAGATAAAACATAAGAGCGATCACTCCTGCTGCCACACATGCCGCACAGCATATTTTTCTATGTCTCAAACTGTTATTTTTCCTCCACAATATCCAGATTTCTGCTAAGAGGCTCACTCAGTTTGATACTTTCCTGGAACATGACATTGCTGTCACCGTTAATCGCAATCTGAACACGACTTACCGAACTACACTCCGTCACGGAATTTACGATCGAGTAGATCACCGTCTCCGGCTGCACGCCCGGCGTCGTATTCTTCAGACCTTCATTAAAATTCAGATAACAGATCCCGTCTTTGATCGAAGTGCCAAGGAGCTTTGTCCCTTTCGGGATCGTGGCCTGCAGATCATTGCCTGTGGGACCTTTGATCAGCTTCTCCACAATGACTCTTTCCTTCGCCTGATTCGAATTGTAACGGACATCCATCTCTTCTTTCACCAGCGCAGAGCCGTCACTGTTTGCAAAGTACAGGGTCAATACCGTGTCCTGAAAAGAATTGATCGCCGATCCTGTATTCTGTACAAAATCTTCGGCCTGGAGGAATCCGTATTCTTCTCCCGAGCGGTTCGCAAGCGGTTTCTCATCCACATAGAACGCAACCTGATCCACCTCGTCAATCTGCGTAAGGGAACGTACCAGTGCCGCCCGACAGAGCACTTCCTGAACCGGATCCATGTCCGCATACGCTTCGTTAAAATAAAGCAGCAGCTTCTCGTCTTCAAGGACATAGCGCTCCAGATCAACATCATTCGGGATCGCCGGCTGCTCTTCAATCGAGTCATCTGCCGCCTTCAGATCTTCGATCATCTCGTTCACCGCTTTATCACTATCTTCCGTCTCTCCCTGGTACGCCGTCTCCACAAGACCGGTGCCATCCTGGTTGATCCGGTACAGCTTATACGGAGAATCCGCCTCATCCTTCCTTTTGCACCCGGCCGATGCCAGAATACCCAGGACAAGGGCGACATACAAAATGATTTTCTTCCTTCTTCTCATTTCCATCCACTTCTTTCTGTTTCCCACTGCCTCTCTACTGGGCAATGTAGGTGAGCGGGATCCTGACCGTAAATGTCGTCCCCTCTCCCGGCTCGCTGTGCACCTTAATCGCTCCTCTGTGCATGATCACCGCGTTGCGGGCTATAGAAAGGCCCAGTCCGGTCCCTCCGATTTCTCTGGAATGCGACTTGTCCACCCGGTAAAACCGTTCGAATATATGCTCGGTATCCTCTTTCGGAATTCCGATTCCGGAATCCGCAACTTTCAGATAGAAATACTTGTGATCCGCATTCAGCTCAACATGAACCCAGCCGTTCTCCCTGTTATACTTGATTGCATTTTCAACCAGATTGGAAAGCGCAAGCGAAAATTTCACTTCATCCACCTCTGCCGTAACAGAGCGAAAGCTCTCATACACCAGTTCCACATTCTGGCGTGCCGCCAGAGGACGCAGCCTTTTCAGAATCCGCTCCACCAGCTCGTTGATATTCTGGCTCTGCACGTTCAGGCCGGCGCCTTTTTTGTCCATCTTAACCAGTTCCAAAAGATCATTGATGATTTTATTTTCCCGCTCAATCTCTTCTGAGAGGTCTCCCATAAACTCCTGATACAGCTCCACCGGCACATCCGGCTGTGCAAGAAGTGAATCTGACAGAACCTTCATGGATGTCAGCGGTGTCTTCAGTTCGTGAGAGACATTGGCCACAAATTCTTCCCTGGAAGCATCCAGCAGCTTATAGCGGTCCCACAGCCTGTTAAATGCCAGTGAGATCTTCTCCGTCTCATTGTATGCATCTTCATGAAGGTAATTATCTCCGTATCCGGATGCCATTTCCTCGATCGTCTTTGACATCCTTGTAAGCGGACGCACCAGAAAAGAAGCCGATAATCCTGCGGCAAGAAGGACGATCAGGAAGATCGTCAGAGATGCAAGATACGCCTTGCTCTCCAAAGCCGCCAGTTCATCCCGGATCGAATCGGTGGACACACTGACCAGCATCATGCCGGGAACACGCCTGTCCCCGGAACTCACGATCGGCGTCGCCACCTCGATATAGCGGTTCTTTTCATCATAATTGTTGCTCTGCTCTCCGCGAAGACAGCGCACCACATCCGTAGATATGATCGTCTTCCCTTCATCCAGATTATATGTATCTTTTACGATACGGAATTCATCATTGATGACCATGACCCGTCCGCTGACAATATTGGACAGCTGCGTAAGCTCAGCATTGATAACCTCGGAATCTGTATGTTCCAGATAATTAGAATTGATTAACTGATTGCCCAGAATCGTACACTGATTCTGAATCTCTGAAGTGCGCACAGATACCAGTCTCTGTTCATATCTTTCCAGAATCGCGCTCTTTAAGAACAGGCACGTCAGAATCGTACATACGCCCATAAGCAGTACAATGCGCACTCGCAGACTTTTTAAAAACTTTGGTACAAATTTTAATTTAACCCCTGAAATAATAACCAACTCCCCACTTCGTATAGACATATTTCGGGTCACTCGGATTCACTTCAATCTTCTCGCGCAGTCTCCGGATATGGACATCCACCGTACGTGCATCTCCCGGGTATTCATATCCCCAGACAATATTCAAAAGATTCTCTCTGCTGTACACCTTATTCGGATTCATCGCAAGAAGTTCCAGAAGATCGAATTCTTTTGCAGTCAGGTTCAGTTCCTTCTCTCCGGAAAATACTCTCCGGCTCTCGCAATCGATCCTGAGATCCCCTTTCACGATCATCTTCGATGCCACCGTGCTTCCTTCTCTTTTCCCCGTACGGCGCATGATTGCCTTGATCCTTGCCTTGACCTCAAGTATATTGAATGGTTTCGTTATGTAATCGTCAGCTCCGTATTCCAGCCCGAGGATCTTGTCCATATCCTCTCCTTTTGCAGTGAGCATCACGATCGGAACATCCGAGAACTCCCGGATCTGCCTGCACACTTCAAATCCGTCACACTTGGGAAGCATGACATCCAGCAAAATGATATCATACGCTTTCCTTCTTGCCATCTCCAGCGCCTCTTCACCGTCGTAGGCGGCATCCACTTCCATATCATCCTGCTCCAGACTGTAACGAATTCCTTTCACGATTAATTTTTCGTCATCCACTACCAACACTTTTCTGCCCATACTGCTGCTCCCTTAATTTACTGTAATATCATTTTTGATCTTCTCAAAAATGCCTTCTTTTATTCCCTCTATTTTTTTGATCTCTTCTATGCTTTGAAATCCACCGTTTTCTTCGCGATAACGGATGATGGCCTCTGCCCGCGATTCACCAATCCCGCTCAGAGATGTGAGTTCCTGCTTCGATGCCGTGTTGAGATTCACTCTTCCATCTTCGCTTTTCCCGGCATCCATTGTCCCTTTTTCTGTGGCAGAACCGGATTGTTCCGTTTCTTCCTTCGTCGGTACATAGATCTTCTGCCCGTCCGACAGAATCTCGGCCTGATTCCAGAACTCCCGGCTCGCCGCTTCTGTAAAACCGCCCGCCGCATCTATGGCCTGATACACGCGGTCACCATTCTTCAGTTCATAGACTCCGGGACACACTACCTGTCCACAGACATAGACCCAGATCGGTTCTTGTTCCGTCTCTTTCGTCTCTTCGCTTTCTTCCGGGACTTTCTCGTCTGCTTCCTGTTTTGTAATCTCGACTTCGGCAAACGCTTCTTCCCTGCTGCATCCCGCAAATATACAGCAGAAGTATAGAATCATAATTGCAAATCTTCGATACACTCTTTGTCTTTTCTGCCTCATTCTCTCTCCATTTCCATGCAGAGCCGCGACCCCTCGCCATACATTTCTTCCCTCCAGGTCTGAGGGAAGAATGTATCTGCAGCTAAGACAAGATTATTGTAACGAATTTCCATGAAAAACTCAACCGCTATTTCCATTTTATCATTTTCCTGCCAGTTGAAAAATCGCAACCCCGATCAGTGCCAGCGCCATTCCGCCCACCTTTTTCCAGTCCAAAGGTGATTTTTCCACTCCGAACAGCCCCAGAAGCTCGATCAGATACGCCACAATAAGCTGTGAAACTACGATCAAAAGTGCCGCCTTTGCAGGCCCGAGCTGTTCCATACTCTTAATGACCGTCCAGGTGATCCCGGCACCGATCACACCTCCCAGCAGTACATATTTCGGCTCCACCTTCGCAATCGAAGCAACGCTGTCCCTTCCCATGATCAGCCACATCACAAAACACAGTGCAAAGGCGCTCAGCTGCACCCATGCATTGCTGACCCACATCCCCGTAGTCTTTGTCACCTGTGTGTTAAATACTCCCTGTACACTCATAAGCGCCCCGGAAATCAGGGCAATCAGAAACCCGGTCATCGTTCTTCCTCCCAGTTTTTTCTTCTAAGAGTATGCCCGATGACCGGGTTATTATGCGTCTTAAGCCAATGCTTTTTTCAGTTTTTCGATCATCTCATCAATGTGTTCCTTCTCCACGATCAGAGGCGGAATCACACGGAGTACATTCTGTCCGGCCGAAATGATGAGGAGCCCTTCCTCCAGCGCTTTTTTCGTCACTTCCCCGGTCGGTTTCGTAATCTGAAGTCCCTGAATCAGACCTTTTCCTTTTACTTTGACCGCACAGTCGAATTCCGATACAACTTCTTCCAGCTTCTCAGTCAGATACGGCGCGATTTCATTGACGTGTCCAATCAGATCTTCCTTTTCAAATATATCAATGACCGTCTTGACCGCCATACATGCCAGCGGATTGCCGCCGTATGTTGTCCCGTGATCCCCAGGCTTCAGCGAATGCTGTGCCACTTTTTCCGTCATGGCAAATGCTCCCACCGGAATTCCATTTCCGATTGCTTTCGCCATCGTCATGATATCCGGCTTCACACCTATCTGCTGCCATGCGAAATACGAACCACTCCGTCCCATTCCGCACTGGATTTCATCCAGGATCAGCAGAATATCATTTTCATCACAGATTTTACGAACCCCGTTCAGGAATTCCGGTGTGGCCGGATTGATACCGCCCTCTCCCTGGATCGTCTCCATGATGATCGCACATGTCTTTTCACTTACCAGTGCTTTCACACTGTCCAGATCATTGAATGTCGCAAAAGAAACGCCCGGCAGCATCGGTTCAAATGGTTCCCGGTATTCTTTGTGTCCGGTTACGGAAACCGCCCCGATACTTCTTCCGTGGAATGCATCTTCCATTGCGATAAATTCATAACGTCCGCTTTTTTTCTCATAAGCATATTTCCGCGCCGCTTTCAGTGCTCCTTCCACAGCCTCTGTTCCGCTGTTGGTGAAGAAGACTCGATCCATCTGGGATACTCTCTTCAGTTCCCTGGCAGCCTCTCCGCATGTAGTATTATAATAAAGATTGGATGTGTGGAGCAGTTTATCAACCTGTGATTTGATTGCGTTCCCGAATTCCTGATTTCCGTATCCCAGACCACAGACTGCGATTCCTGCAGCAAAATCCAGATATTTCTTTCCGTCTGTGTCATAGAGGTACATACCTTCTCCATGATCCAGAACGACCGGGAAACGATTATAGGTCTTCAAAAGTCCCTGTTCTGTATCCTGTATATATTGATTCTCCATATATTCTCCTTCTTTCCTTCCCACCGGATCGTTGAATTAATCCGGATCGTTGTCTTTTAAGATTGCCGTTCCGATACCTTTCTTGGTAAAAATCTCAAGAAGCAGACAGTGCGGAATCCTTCCGTCCAGAATATGCACCCTGGAAACTCCATTTTCAATAGCACCGATGCAGTTCTGAAGCTTTGGGATCATACCGCCCGTGATGCCGCCGCTCTCGATCAGTTCCCGCGCCTCGTCTACAGTCAGATGCGAAACGAGCGATGTCTTATCCTCGAAATCCCGGTAAACTCCGTCGATATCAGAGAGGAATGCCAGCTTTTCCGCATGAACCGCCTTCGCGATCGCATAGGCCGCATCATCTGCATTGATGTTGTATGTATTATAGTCATCATCCAGTCCGATCGGGCAGACGATCGGAAGAAAATCCTTCTCCAGAAGATCAAAGAGAATGTCTGCATTGACGGATTTGATATCACCTACAAACCCGATATCTTCACCGTTGGAATATTTCTTCTCCACCTTCAGAAGCGCCCCGTCTTTTCCGCTGATTCCGATTGCACGAACGCCCAGTTCCTCTACCATTCGCACCAGATTCTTATTCACTTTATTCAGGACCATCTCCGCAACTTCCATGGTATCTTCATCCGTCACGCGGAGTCCGTTGATAAATTTCGGTTCCATGCCGACCTTTCCGACCCAGCGGCTGATCTCTTTTCCTCCGCCGTGGACAATGATCGGTTTGAATCCGGTCAGTTTCAGCAGAGTAACGTCTTTGATCACGTTCTGCTGCAATTCTTCATCAATCATGGCACTGCCACCATATTTTACAACAATAATTTTACGGTTAAAACGCTGGATATATGGCAGCGCCTCGATCAGCACCTCTGCCTTGTCCAGATATTTCTGCATATTCTGGTTCATGACTCATTCCTCCGTTTGAACTGTTCCGTCTTTAGCTTCTGTAATCTGCGTTGATTTTGATGTAATCATAAGTCAGATCGCATCCCCAGGCAGTCGCACTTTCATTTCCCATCTTAATATCGGCAATTGCCTTCACTTCCGGCTGGGAGAGGATCTCGGTTGCTTTCTCCTCACTGTAATCCACTGCGGTTCCGTCTTCAATGATCTGAATTCTTCCCGCCTGGCTTTCAAAGAACAGATCCACTTTTTCCGGATCGAACTGTGCTCCCGAATATCCCATTGCACACAGAATACGTCCCCAGTTCGCGTCGTGTCCGGCGATTGCGGTCTTCGTCAGATTGGAGCAGACAATGGATTTTGCAAGTATTTTTGCAGTTTCCTTCGTGTCAGCGCCTACTACCTGAACTTCAAACAATGCGGTTGCGCCTTCTCCGTCTCCGGCCATTTTCTTTGCAAGGTATTCATTGATCGTGTGAAGCGCCTCGTAAAATACCGGATAGTCCGGAGAATCCACCGTGATTTCTTCATTTTCAGCCAATCCGTTTGCCAGAAGAACCACCGTATCATTGGTGGAAGTATCCCCGTCAACGGAAATCATATTATAAGTATCATTTACATCGTCACTGAGCGCTTTCTGCAGTGCTTCCTTCGTGATCACGGCATCGGTCGTGATAAAGCTGAGCATGGTGCACATATTCGGATGGATCATGCCGGAGCCCTTTGCCATACCGCCGATCGTGACCGTCTTGCCGCCCACTTCAATTTCCACTGCAATCTGTTTCTCGCAGGTGTCGGTGGTCATGATCGCTTTGGCAGCCTCTGTGCCATTTTCCAGAGACGTATTTTTCTTTTGTGCCAGCGCTTTCACGCCTGCTTTGATGCGGTCGATCGGAAGCTGTTTTCCGATCACACCGGTCGAACCGATCAGAACACCATCCGCACTGATTCCCAGTGCTTCTGCAGCCGCATCTGCGGTCTCCTTGCAATATCCGAATCCTTCTGCGCCGGTACATGCATTGGCGATTCCAGAATTTACGATCACGGCCTGTGCCTTCTGCCCACCTGCCACAATCTGCTGATCCCATTTCACGCAAGCTGCCTTCACCACATTCGTGGTAAATGTTCCTGCGCATACACATGGAACCTGACTGTAGATCATCGCCATATCGGTACGATCCTGATATTTGATCTTTGCTGCTGTTGCTGCTGCCTCAAATCCTTTTGCTGCGGTAACTCCGCCGGTAATTATCTTCATAATTTATTCCTCCACACTACTTATCTTCAATAAATGCCGTAATATTCTTTTCATTCAAAGTAAAATCATAATAATTCAGATCTTCTCTCTTCGTCCACCCGATCGTATTCCAGAATGCATTTCCGATATCGTTCTTCGTAAATGCGATCAGGGAAACTTTATTGATCTGTTCTTTTTTCAGCGCTTCCATGGCAAAGATTACCATGCTTTTGCCGATGCCATGCCTTCGGTACTCCGGATCCACGCAGACATGATAGAAACATCCGCGCCGTCCGTCGTGACCGCACAGGATTCCGCCTACGATTTTCCCGTCCTTCTCGGCAACCACACTGGTCGTAGGATTTCTTCGCAGGAAACGCTCGATTCCTTCACGGGAATCATCAATGCTCCGGATCCCGAATCCTTTGATCTTCATCCACAATGCGTAGACCTGGTCATAATCTTCTATCGTCATCTCTCGAATTGTCATATGTAACTCCTTTACGGGAACATCGGTACCAGATTCAATCCCTCATCTTCCGGAAGTCCGAACACAAGATTCATATTCTGTACTGCCTGTCCCGCTGCTCCTTTCACCAGATTATCAATGGCTCCCATCATGATGATCCGGTTCGTTCTCGGATCGATCTTAAATCCGATGTCCACGTAGTTGCTTCCCTCCACCCATTTGGTCTCCGGGCACACATCCTTATCAAGGACACGGATAAATTTCTCACTGCCGTAATATTTATCATAGATGGCCTTCACTTCTTCATAGGAAACTTCTCTTGTAAGCTTTGCGTATTCCGTCGCCAGAATTCCGCGGTTCATCGGTACGAGATGCGGCGTAAAATTCAGAACAACTTCCTTATTATATGCATATCCAAGCTGCTCTTCGATCTCAGGCGTATGTCGATGGGACGCAACGCCATAGGCCTTCATGTTCTCATTGACTTCACAGAAGAGATTCGGAACCTTTGCCCCTCTTCCCGCTCCGGAAGTTCCGGATTTCGCGTCGATGATCAGTGTATCCATATCGATCAGCCCTTCTTTGGCAAGCGGATATGCCGTCAGGATCGAACAGGTCGTATAACATCCCGGATTTGCCACCAGTCTCGCCTTCTTAATATCCTCACGATTGATCTCGCACAATCCATATACCGCTTCTTCAATAAACTGAGGACTCTTATGCTCGATTCCGTACCATTTTTCGTATACCTTCACATCTTTAATACGGAAGTCCGCGCTCAGGTCAATAATCTTTACCTTGGATAAGATATCTTCATTTACCAGAGATGCACAAAGTCCCTGCGGTGTTGCGGTAAAGATTACATCCACCTGCTCTGCCAGTTCTTCCATATTATCATCCATGCAGACCGCATCGACGATCTGGAACATGTTCTGGTAAATGGATGCATACTTTTTATCAATATAGCTTCTGGAGCCAAACCACTTGATCTCCACATCTTTATGTCCTGTCAAAATTCTGACCAGTTCTCCTCCGGCATATCCGGTCGAACCGATAATTCCTGCTCTAATCATGTTATCCTTCCTTTCATCATGCCCTTGCGGCACCTTGAAATCCCCGGCCTTTCCGGGCATAAGTCATAACCACTATAAACCATTTGTTTTTCAAAGTAAAGTATTCTCTAATAAAAATCCATAGAGTATCTTCCAAAATGCGCTTCTTATCCTCTCTTAATTTTAAGCCAAGAAAATAGTACTTGCATAATTATACATAATTTGTGCATATTATGCAAGTACTTTTATCATAAATCTTTGGATCATCTAACAGCGCACCTGACCGTTCCCGAAAATCACGTATTTTGTTGTTGTCAGTGCTTCCAGCCCCATCGGCCCTCTGGCATGCAGCTTCTGCGTACTGATTCCGATTTCCGCTCCAAAACCAAATTCATTTCCATCCGTAAATCTGGTAGACGCATTGACATAGACAGCCGCTGCATCGACTCTTTCCTGGAAATACAAAGCATGCTCATAGCTGCGGGTAATGATCGATTCGGAATGTCCGGTATTATACCGATTAATATGTTCTACGGCTTCTTCAATCGAATTTACCATTTTCACCGAAATAACGGAATCCAGATACTCCCGTCCCCAGTCATCTTCGGATGCTGTCTTCACCTGCTTTTCAAGAGCACAGACCCTTTTATCCCCGCGGATCTCCACTCCCTTTTCCCACAATCTTCTGCAAATGACCGGCACTGCTTCCCCGGCAATCTTTTCATGGATAACCAGCGACTCGCAGGCATTGCACACTCCAAGTCTCTGCGTTTTGGCATTCACGATGATATCCGCTGCCATTTGTATATCTGCATATTCATCCACGTAAATATGGCAGTTTCCTGTTCCGGTCTCGATGACCGGTACCGTACTGTTTTCCACCACCGAAGCGATGAGTCCCGCGCCGCCTCTTGGAATAAGAACATCCAGATACTGATTCAGACGCATCATCTCACGCACCGTTTCTCTGCTTGTATCTTCTACCAGAAGAAGGGCATCTTCCGGAATCCCCGCGTCATGAAGCCCTCCTCTTAAACAGGACGCAATGGCGCTGCTTGACCTGTACGCATCACTTCCTCCACGTAAAATCACAACATTTCCCGTCTTCAGGCAAAGCCCGAAAGCATCTGCGGTCACATTCGGTCTGGCCTCGTAAATAATTCCCACAACGCCGATCGGTACACGTCTTTTCCCGATCTGAAGTCCGTTTGGCCTGACTGACATAGAAATCATTTCCCCCAAATGATCCGGAAGTGCCGCAATCTGCCTGAGTCCTTCCGCCATTTGCCGTATCCGCTCCTCATTCAGCATCAGCCGGTCGATCAGCGGTTCCGGAAGATTCCTGCTTCTGGCATCCAGAATATCTTTCTTATTTTCTTCTATTATAAATGCCGCTTTGCCTTCCAGCTCATCTGCCGCCGCCAGAAGTCCTTTATTTCTCTCATTTGTCCCAAGAAACTGAACCACTTTCTTCGCTTCCTGCGCCCTTTTTCCCAACTGTTCCATATATTCCATATCACATCTTCCTCCTGCGCTTCATCTGTCTTCTATATCCTTCCCGCTCCGGTGCCAGCTCGTTCTCTCCGTCATATCTTCTATCCTTTGATAAAAAAAGAGTACCTACTTTCTTTCCTGCCATCACATCATTGATAGCGTAAATATTGTCACCGTTAGCGATTACCATATCCGCCCCGGCTTCCGTTGCAATCTTCGCCGCTTCGATTTTTGTCGCCATTCCTCCGGTACCAAGATCACTTCCGGCACCTTTCCCCATCTTTTCCAGTGCGGCATCAATTTTGTTCACCGTATGCACGAATCTGGCGTTCGGGTTCTTCCTTGGATCATCCGTATAAAGTCCCTCGATATCAGACATCATAATCAGAAGATCCGCATTCACCAGCGCCGCCACATCTGCCGACATCGTATCATTATCCCCGAAATTCCCGTAACTGTCTTCATCCACCGAAATCGCATCATTTGCATTGACAATCGGAATCACATTCATAGCAAGCAATCTTTCAAATGTCTGTTTTGCATGATTTCTGCAGGTCACATTATATACAGATTCCTTTGTAAGCAGCACCTGGGCCGTCAACTGACTGTATTCCGCGAAAAGCTTTTCATATATCATCATCAGTCTTCCCTGCCCGACAGCTGCACAGGCCTGCTTGACATCTCCCTGCGGTTTTTCCGTAATCCCCAGAACGTTCCTTCCAATCCCGACTGCTCCGGATGAAACAACGATCACTTCCTTCCCGCGGTTTCTCATATTGATCAGAATCCTGACAAACTTCTCCAGCTTTTCCAGATTGATCTGTCCCGTCTTCTCGTATGTCACTGTAGAAGTCCCAACTTTAATCACAATTCTCTTTTTATCTTTTAATTCCTGTCTCAGTTCCATTTCGTTCTCCTAATCCTGCCATAATAACTCATGTAAAAATAATAAAAAAAGTACAAAAAAATCAGGGGAAAACGCATATAGTTATACCTTTTCTCCTGACACTCTTTTTCCTTACGGCAAAATAAGTCAAACTCATCCCTCTAAGGGAATCTCTCTGATTGAGAAGCACAACAACAACGCCATCCCGTCCATGTTCAATTAATATACGTATCCCCCTAAGGGATACGGCTGACACGGTCGGAAGGTAATGATGAGAGTATAATTGTAATTCATTTTATGCATATAATCCATGATCCTTACTCCTCCATTACTCGTTTGCAATACACTGCTTCTTTTCATTCTATTCTATCGTTCACGCGGAAAATGTCAAGCTTTTTTTAAAATTGCCTCATATTTTCTATCATTTTCATTTTCACACAGGTCTTTCACATGCGGTTCTCTGATTTCAAAAATGCATATAAACTTGTTTTTATACATTTTCATGCATAAAAACACACATTTTTTCAAGATTTTGCATTTTTTTCTTGCATAAATATAAAACATAGTGTATAGTGTGTTTTGTACTTGATCGACGAACTTATTATCAGGAGGAATATAGAATGAAAGAGAAAGTTGTTTTAGCATATTCAGGTGGTCTTGATACAACCACACTTATCCCATGGTTAAAAGAGACCTTTGATTACGAAGTAATCTGCTGCTGCATCAACTGCGGACAGGGCGAAGAACTGGACGGACTGGATGAAAGGGCAAAACTTGCCGGAGCTTCCAAATTATATATTGAAGATATCACCGATGATTTCTGCGAAAACTACATCATGCCATGTGTACAGGCAGGTGCCGTTTATGAAAATAAATATTTACTCGGAACCGCTATGGCTCGTCCGGGAATTGCCGCAAAACTGGTTGAGATTGCGAGAAAAGAGAACGCTTCCGCAATCTGCCACGGTGCTACCGGTAAAGGAAACGACCAGATCCGTTTCGAGCTTGGAATCAAGGCACTCGCTCCGGATCTGAAGATCATCGCTCCATGGCGTATGACCGATGTATGGACCATGCAGTCCCGTGAAGATGAGATCGCGTACTGCAGAGCACACGGCATTGATCTTCCGTTTGACGCAAGCCACAGCTACAGCCGTGACCGTAACTTATGGCACTTAAGTCACGAAGGTCTTGAACTGGAGAATCCGGCCAATGAACCGAACTACGATCATCTTCTGGTTCTCGGCGTTACACCGGAAAAGGCCCCGGACGAAGGTGAGTATGTCACTATGAAATTCGAAAAAGGTGTTCCGGTAAGCATCAACGGCGAAGAAATGAAGGTAGCCGACATCATCCGCAAGCTCAACGCACTTGGCGGCAAACATGGTATCGGTATCGTTGATATCGTTGAAAACCGTGTTGTAGGTATGAAGTCCCGTGGCGTATATGAGACTCCGGGTGGAACCATTCTGATGGAAGCACACGCACAGCTGGAAGAACTGGTGCTTGATCGTGCGACCATGGAAGTGAAGAAAGATATGGGTAACAAGCTTGCTCAAGTTGTATATGAAGGGAAATGGTTCACTCCGCTTCGTGAAGCGATTCAGGCATTCGTAACCTCTACTCAGGAATATGTGACAGGTGAAGTGAAATTCAAGCTTTACAAAGGCAACATCATCAAAGCAGGTACAACTTCTCTGTATTCACTTTACAGCGAATCTCTGGCAAGCTTTACAACCGGTGATCTTTATGACCACCACGATGCAGACGGCTTCATTACCTTGTTCGGCCTTCCGCTGAAAGTTCGTGCGATGAAACTGGCTGAAGCTAAGAACAACCAGAAATAGCAGTTATTAAGAATATCCCAAAAGGCGGTTCAGAAAGAGTTTTCGCAAATCCTCTTCTGAACCGCCTTTTTTCTATGTCCATGATTCTATTCCCACAATTTTATTCCACATACCAGGTGCCGCTCATATACAGGCACAGCCAGCCATCCTGTGCCCTTCCCCAGACCGAAACGCTCAGGCAGCGCACCTCAAGGATCATGGCTTCTGTTCCGGCTTCTGCCGTCACTTCTCCCGGATAATTAAGTCCCGGTCCTTTTCGAAAGCGTTCCTCATATTTCAACGTCCAACGACCGGTTCTTATGTCCGGCAGCCATCTCTCCTGTTTCAGGATTTTCGTTTCATTTCTGCACAGCAATTTGGAACTGCCCCTTGTATCTGCCTTCCTTTTCATTATATGCCGGAATCCGCATCACGTTCCATTCTTCCAGTCTTCTCATTTACAGGATCCGGCAATTCCATCCTCTCGGATTTTCCGCTTACCGGATCCCTCGTTCCATACTCTCTTCCGCCTCGTCCATCTGCTTCAGAATCTCCTGGTGCCGTTCATCGAACAGCAGTCCCTTATTGTATTTATAATACAATCCGCAGTCATTCTCTTTCAGGAACCAGATGCTGTAGTAATTAGTATTCAGCTCCGTCACGAATACGACCATCTCCTGACTCTCTCCGAATGCTTTTTCCAGGAATTCAAACGCATGCTCCAGCATTTCCATCGTATGGTCGACCATTTCCTCCCGCTTTTCGGTCTCATCTGCAAAAAGCTCCCGGATCTGTTCAAACGCTTCATTGCCGGCCAGATGCTCTTCTTTGGCATAATTCCAGTAGCCTTCCAGTGTATCTACCACTTTTGCCATGCACCGCTCCCCGTCCCGGTCAAGCTTCTCAGCCTTTTTCTGATCTTCGAATTCCTTTTTCGCCCGAAAATAGATCGTCTTGATGATTCCTCCGCTTGCATAGAGTTCTTCTGACATTCCTTCTTTCTCCACTTCACGGATCAAAGCACGATATTTCTTCAGCCATTCATACAGGGCAGATACATAGCGATCCATTTCATAGGTGTCTTTAAAAGCGCCCGCCAATCTTCCGGAAAGAAGGTTCACCACACTCAGCTTCTCATCAAACGCGGCAACTTTCAGCTTCTCCAGCGTATCCTCTCCATAGGTGCCTTCCAGAATCTTTTCAATTCCGTAATCCTTCCGGTATTTCGCGTAGAGTTCCAGATAATTTGCGAAATCTTTTGCAATCTTCCAGTGCTGGATATATTGATGCACAACTTCCCGGTCCACCCTTTTTCCCAGTCTTTCATACACCTGGATCAGCCGGGAGAGATCCTCCCACCCTCTGGCGGTCGCGAACATTCTTCCGTCCACCGTCGTCTCCATCCGGTAGAAATTCTCCCGCCTTGCATCCAGATAGGCGATGACCGCCGGATGAACGCCCACCTGATAGGCGTATTCTTTCCAGACGTCAAAATTCTCTTCCACATCGATTTTCTTGATACGGTCCAGGGTCACCACATCAAATTCACGTACCGATTTATTATACTCAGGCGGGTTGCCCGCCGCAACGATGATCCATCCCTCCGGGACTTTCTGATTTCCGAATGTCTTGCACTGCAGGAACTGCAGCATCGTTGGCGCTAGGGTCTCAGAGACACAGTTGATCTCATCAATGAAAAGAATTCCCTCTTTGTGTCCGGTAACTTCCATTTTGTCATACACCGACGCGATGATCTCGCTCATCGTATACTCCGTCACCGAATATTCTTTCCCTCCGTACTGTTTTTTCTGAATAAACGGCAGCCCCACTGCGCTCTGGCGGGTATGATGGGTGATCGTATACGCCACCAGGCCGATCCCGCACTCTCTTGCCACCTGCTCCATGATCTGTGTCTTTCCGATTCCCGGAGGCCCCATCAGAAGGATCGGCCGCTGATGAATAGCGGGGATCATGTATTTTCCACATTCATCCTTTACTAAATACGCTTCGATCGCGTCCTTGATTTCCTGTTTTGCTCGCTTAATGTCCATAGTTTTCCAATTCGTCCTCCTCAATCGTAAGCTTCATCGCCCACGGCGGAACCTCCACCTCAGGGCCTTCCCTTTCCATAAACACAAATGCAGTCTCATAGGGCGGCATCTGTTTCGGAAAGATACCCTGCCCGTCTGTAAAATAAATCACACCCTTCAGCCTAGCAAACTGATGATTTTCTATCATACGGTTGATATACTCAAATGCCGGCCTGAAATCCGTACCGCCTTCTCCGACCAGGTCCAGATGCTCCATGTACTCCCGCAGTTCCTCTTTATTCGTGATCTTCTGATCCGTCTGCACCTGCTCATCACACTGGAGAATATGGATATTGACTTTCCGGAAGAAGCTGTCGTTCTCACTTAAGATTCCATACGTCTCCTCCAGAAATTTTTTCACCAGTTCTCCGGAACAGGACATGGACGTATCGATCACGATCACAAAATCCTCGATCTTACTGACTTCTTTCCACTCCTGCGGCTCAATCAGCGGCATATTTCCGTACAATCGCAGCCCATAGCTGTAAAATCCATAATCAAAGGAATCCTCATCAATGGTCATCTCTTCCTTCAGCACGGCAAATTTTCTGAGAAATTTCCGGTAATCATACCGCTCCTTGTTCTCCACCCGGATCTGTTCCAGAAAATGGCCCGTTCCACCGGCAGTCTCCTGCGAAAATGTTTCCATCTCCGTCTGCATCTGTTCACTGATATCTTTCCATCTCTGATTCAGCTCACTATTTCTGTTCTTCTCCTCATCCTCAGCCCAGTATTTATGATCATCAACGGTAAATTCCGCCTGAAGACGAAGCATCTCTCTCTCTGAAAGCTCCCATCGCATCAGACTTCCGTAAACCTTCTCCGCCGTCAGCACCTTCATCTCACCTTGCATCTTCCGGTAGGTTTCCTGCCTGAGCCATGACTTGGCACGCCGGATATTCCGTGTGTTCCACCCGTCAATGATGGATTCCGTCACGATGTCACAAGCCAGATTCCACCACAGCTTCTCCCTGCCCTTCCGCGTAATCATATGACGGAAAATGCAGTGCATCACGGCATGCAGATAAGCCCGGTTTACATCCAGCCTGTTTTTCCGGTAGAGTCCTCCGAGCTCTCCCGGATGAAAATACAGATTCCACCCGTCTGTGGCAACAAGCGATACCGAAAAATCCTGTACATACGCCAGGGAAGACAATGCCACATCCAGGAATCGCATCTGCAGATACAGTTCATTTCTTGAAAGCGCCAGGATCCGGCGGCCGATCTGCTCCAGCTGGTCTTCCTGCTTCGTATTCTCTTCCAAATTGAGTTCCATATTCTTCCGCTTCTTTCCTTCTGCATTCTATAGAACGAATTTCTTCTTTCTTACCGGAAATCTCCGGTGTCTCTCATCCATCAGGATACTTAAGACTTCCGTCTGTCCGGTCCGGGATGCCAGATCAATCGCCCGCTCCAGCACATCCCTTTCAAAATACTCCATCCGACAGATAAATTCCACGATCTCCACCGGTGAACCGAGCGCATAATTCTCATGATCGTCAAGTTTTTTCAGACAATCCTTTATCAGATTCGTCAGATGTTCCCGGATATAAGTTTCATACCGCCTGCGTGCGGCATCCTCAAGTTTCACCGGATACATCAGTCTTGCAAGTGCGACCTGGACCGTAACCGCCTCATCATCCCGCACACCGGAAAGTGCGAACATTCTGTCGTATTTCAGGTAATCCAGCTCCCGGCGGTAGAAACATTCCCTGTATTCTCCACCCGAGCCGTAATAATGAGTCTCCACGATCCTTGCAGGCGTATTCTCCACAGCGTCCATGTAATGTTCCGGAAAAATGATCTTCGTGAACCGTTCTTCTTTTCCTTTTCCATAAACCAGAGTCGCCACGATCTCATAGCGGATCTCTGTCAGAATTTCCTTCAGACAGGACCGCTCTCCCTCATAAAAATCAATTTGAACATTCGACAGACGGCATCCGGTGAACACACCGCTTCCCATCCTCACGATCTCGTCTGTTCCGTGAAAGACTTTCATATTCATGCAGCCGTAAAATGCATAATTACCGATCACCTTCACCGTAGGTGGAAGATGGATCTCCAGAAGATTGGCTCCGCATCTGAGCGGCAGATCCTGCATCTGGAATTCTTCCGCTCTGCTGTCCTCTTCAAAGAACTCCACATCTTCATCTTCCACCTGTTTGTGATTGGAAAATGCATAGGATGCAATGGAATTTATTCTATATTTTCCAACATTTTCCGGAACTTTGACAACCTCCGATTCGCTCCACACACGAACCAGCTCCGCTCCGTCTTCTTTTCTTCTGAATGCAATTCTCATGTCGTCTGTCTCTCTCTTTCAGGTTACAATTGCACCTTATTTTTCTTTGCCCACATTCCGTGTCTCATACTTCAGATCACGCACCAGATAAGGCTGTCCATTTTCCTCAACCTCCATCTTCCAGAGCTTTTTTTCTTCTTCCAGCAGGACTTTGCCATATTTCTTATATAAATAGGTGGTCTCATGATAGTTGGCACCGCATTCGATCATGCACCAGCCCTCCTCCATCTCACAGAGGATCCATGAACACTCTTTCTTCGTTTTAAATATGAAATTCTTTGTAATCTGGAAATTCCTGCCCCATTCATAATGAACGATCTTGTCTCCCAGCCTGTATGCAGCCTCACTGAAACTGTAAAGCTCATGCGCCTCATGGAGCAAATGCTCCGGCCGCGGATTCAAACGGATCCGGCTTGCCGCATTAAAATTCTCATCCAACTGCAATGCACAGTTTAAGAACGGGGTAAATAAATACTGGGTCGCCTCATTGTACGGCATCGCCACGCATTCAATCTTACCGTCCATTTCATAATAGATCAGATATCTGCAGTCCAACACATACCGCAGTTCCCGCACAGCCAGGATATCCCTGCATGGAATACATATCTCCTTTACCTCTCCGTCTTTCTGCGGAAAAAGAAGCATAATCTGTCCGTCAAATCTTGCCGCCAGATATTCAAAGGCTCCCCGCTCATATCCCTTGGCCGGTACCCATACCATCGCCTCCAGTGGCATTCCTTGTTCTTTCCACTTGGAAAGGTGCGGCAGATAGCACTCCCGCACCTCGTCCCATTCCCATATTCTTTTCGGCCACTCCTGAAGTGTTGCGCCGAAATCCACTACATTTCCGTTTCTCCCTTTTTTCATTCTGATCCACCTTCCACCGTATTCTGACAGACTTCGCCATCTGACGCTCTGTCCTGCCGAACCCAATTAAACACATATAACTATTATATACGTTCTCCTTATTCTTGTAAATACAGTTGCAATATGCTTTTTTCATTTGAATACCTAGTAAATACGTGGTATTATGTTAATATATAGGATGCCATGATTCCCATGATTTTTCCCGTATAGAACGGGTTATCTGGAGCACGACATCAGAAATAAAGACGAGGTGAACACTATGAAAATCTCAACCAAAGGACGCTATGCACTCCGGCTTCTCCTTGATCTGGCACAGCACCGGAACTGCGGATTTGTTGCATTAAAAGATATTGCCAAACGTCAGGATATCTCCAAAAAATATCTGGAACAGATCGTTCCCATGCTGAACCGTGCCGGATTTCTGCTCACCGGCCGCGGTTATCAGGGGGGATATGAGCTGGCGAAAGAACCTTCTTCCATCACTGTGGGAGACATTCTTCGCGTCACCGAAGGCAGCCTGGCACCGATCTCCTGTCTCGAACAGGAACCGAATATGTGCCCGCGCTGCGGCGAATGTCTCACCCTTCCGATGTGGCAGGGACTTTACAAAACGGTCAACGAATATCTGGACAGCGTAACGCTGCAGGATATTCTGGATCAACAGACGACCCTCTATGGCAATGATTACGTCATATAAAGTAAGAAAAAGGTCCATCGGGACCTTTTTCAATTACTGATTCTTTTTTGCATTTGTATAATTCACAAGTCCGCCTGCCGCGATCAGCTTCTGCATAAATTCCGGGAACGGCTGTCCCTGGAACTCGGTTCCTTTCGTACGGTTATAGATCTTGCCGGAGTCAAAATCCACTTCCACTTCATCGCCTGCCTCAATGTTTCTTGCCGCTTCCGGGCACTCAATGATCGGAAGCCCGATATTGATCGCATTGCGGTAGAAAATCCTCGCAAAGGTCTCTGCGATCACACAGCTTACCCCTGCCGTCTTCAGGCAAAGCGGTGCATGCTCTCTCGAAGAGCCACATCCAAAATTCTTATTTGCCACGATCAGATCGCCCGGCTGTACTCTCTCCACAAAAGTCGGATCAATATCTACCATCGCATGCGTCGCAAGCTCTTTCGCGTCATAAGAATTCAGATATCTCGCCGGAATGATTACATCCGTATCTACATTATCACCATATTTAAATACATGTCCTTTTGCATTCATTATTTGTCACCTACTTTCTCCGGATTTGCAATATAACCAGCAATCGCACTTGCCGCTGCCACTTCCGGTGATGCCAGATAAATCAGAGAATCCACATGTCCCATACGTCCGACAAAGTTTCTGTTCGTAGTTGAAACACATTTTTCCCCTGCAGCCATAACTCCCATATGGCCTCCCATACAAGGACCGCAGCTCGGTGTGTTCACAGCGCAACCAGCATCAATAAAGATGTCGATCAGTCCTTCCTTGATACACTGCTTATAAACCGCCTGTGTAGCCGGAACTACCATCACGCGCACATCCGGATGAACAGTATGTCCTTTCAGGATCGCAGCAGCTTTTCTCATATCGGAAATTCTTCCGTTAGTGCAGGATCCAATCACTACCTGGTTGATCACGATCGGTTCCATCGCTTCGATCTCATCGATGGTCTTCGCATTGCCCGGAAGATGCGGGAACGCAACCGTCGGACGAACTTCAGAAAGATCCACCTCAACAACTTCATCATATTCGGCATCCTCATCCGGTGCATAAATCTTGTATTCTTTATCTGTATGCTCTTTCAAATAAGCTTCTGTCTGTTCATCAACCATAAAGATTCCGTTCTTTGCGCCGGCCTCAATCGCCATATTTGCCATCGTAAAACGGTCATCCATTGTCAGGTACTTCAGGCCGTCACCCATGAATTCCATGGATTTATAAAGTGCTCCGTCCACCCCGATTCTGCCGATGATATGAAGGATCACATCTTTACCGGTCACATACGGTCCCGGTTTGCCGGTCAGCTCAAACTTAATCGCTGACGGAACTTTGAACCAGAGTTCTCCGGTCGCCATACCGGTTGAAATATCTGTAGTTCCCACACCCGTTGAAAATGCTCCGAGTGCTCCGTATGTACAGGTGTGTGAATCTGCTCCGATAATACACTCACCGGCAGCAACGATACCATATTCCGGAAGAATCGCATGTTCCACACCACATTTCCCCTGTACCAGATACCATTTCAGTCCCTGCTCCTTTGCGAAATCCTGAATCGCTTTGGAGTTCTCTGCTGACTTGATATCCTTATTCGGTGTAAAGTGATCCGGTACCAGAACCACCTTGTCTTTGTCAAATACTTTATCTGCCATCTGCCTGAAAATCGGCAGCGCCATAGGGCCTGTGATATCATTCGCCATCACGACATCCAGCTTTGCTTCAATGAGCTGTCCCGCCACAACCAAATCCAGTCCTGCATGGTCCGCAAGAATCTTCTGCGTCATCGTCATTCCCATGATTATATTCCTCCTTTGATCATTTATTAAGTTGATTCTTCAAGTACGCCTCGGCGTACTTGCTGCGAGGTGCGCGTCATGCTTTGCATGACACAATACATCTGCGCACCTCTGCAATCCGCCGGAGGCTTAATCTTGGAAGAAGATTTGACTCCCACCAAGACTAGCTTACCGCAACTCGCCACCTATGGAGGTGGGAGTCTCATCTTTATTTCAAGATGAAATTACTTACTTTCTCCGTGATATTCTAACACATTTCAACACTACAGCGCAAGAAAGAAGCGCACAAAGGATAAGAACTATCAAGTTTGCCGAATCACCGGTCGCAACCGATGTTGTTTTCACTGGGAGCTGCGGCTTTCCCGGCTGCATATCTTCTGGTTTTTGCGGTATTTCGGGTTTTTCCGGTTCCTCCGGAATTTCCGGCTCTTCCTCAAAATGAACAGACTGTCCTTCATCTCCCAGATTGGTATGGTCAGCAACCAATTTTCCCTCGCAATATAAATACTCAAACACGACCGTCGTTTTCCCTCCCAATCCGGACGCATTAAATACAAAGCGCATTTCTTCGCTTCCTTCTTCTTTCTCCGGCGCAAATGTCGCTTCAGCCGTAACCAGCTCTTCTCCGATTTTCAGTTCTTCCCCACTTTCGGCGTCCATCAGAATACCTTTCAGTGTATATTCCTTCCCGGGAGTGAGGTTCTTCCATGACACCGTATCAATCAGCACCATTTCCTCCCTCGGTTTAGCCTCATGAGTGCGGGTTTCTTCGTCAAGTGCCGTTGTCGCGATCTCCGGAACCGGTCTTTTATCATTCGTAAGCGTTCCCAGATTCACGGTATGAGCATCTCTCGTGATCTCCACCTCAAAAGGCGGCAGTAAAATCCTGTCACTGTTATTCTCACACTCCAGTTCTTCGATGCAATACGTGTCATATGGGAGCGCGCCTTTCTTATCATCGGATTTTCCTTCGCCAAACCAGATTCCATCCTCTGCAGACTCTCCCCGGTTCGTATTTACCGTATGACGGTTCCATTTTGACGCCGTAGACGCATAACCGTTTTTGTCGGTAATGATGACATGTGCTTCTTGCGTGGTCTTAGATGTGATCCGGAAAGGAATTCCAGAGAGGCGTTCCATTGTGCTGTCAGCCACCTTGATCAGCTCCAGATCTCCCCGCACGATCTCCTCCGGAACAATGGTTTCCTGATAGACATGCAATGCAGCCTCCGATGCACTTTCTTCTTCCGGCTGAATCGCCTGAGCAAAAACCACATCTGTCTTCCGGTAACCCTCCGGAGCCTTCGTCTCTCGGATCGTAACTGTACCGACAGGCAGAACGCCTGCTCCATTTACCAGATAAAGCGCATCACCTCCGACCTGATATGCTCCGGTCATCTTCACTTTACCCTGTGCGTCCGTCCTGAATACCCATGTCCGAAGCGGCGAATGTCCCTCTTTTGCAGGATCTTCCTGCGATATCATATCATAATACTGCACTGTAAATTCTGCGTCTTCCAGGCTTCCGCTTCCTTGTGGTTTTCCGCTTCCGCTCTCTTTGTCCTTCTTTTCCAGCAGCCATTCGATCGGATTGTAAAAAGGAGCATCTTCACAGGTATAATAGACTGTCTCACCTGCTTTTACGGTGATCGTTTGCGACTCCGGGTTACAGGTATACCCCTGCGGAGCTTTCGTTTCTCTGATATCATAGCTCCCTTCCTGCAGAGCATCGGCCTTCCCGTAGCCCCTTTCATCAGTCGTGATCACCGCCGCCACATTTTCTGTTCCTTGATAAAATAGCGTAAATTCTGCCCCGGCAAGTGAATAGCAGGAATTCCCTTCCACCAATCCGGCATCCGAAGAGGATTTCTTCACTTCCAGACCGCCTGTATGTGAAATCTTAAATAAATATACGGTAGATTCGCATTTGGGCTCCAGCACCGAAATCTGATTCCCTCGCTGGGGATGCGTCGAAGAATGCCAGAACTTATTATCTTTCCCGTTATTTCCCCAAAAAAATCCGATATGACAGTCCGCATCCTCCGATTCCCAGGAGCGCGGTTCAAAATAGATCACATCCCCTTTCTGGGCCTTTCCGCCCGCCAGCAGCTCTTCAACGGTATCATAATGATAATACTCCACGGCATTTTCCGTGATCCAGTGATACCAGTTGCTTGCATTCACCTTGCCGCCCCGGTATCCACGGTTCGCGATCCCCGAAAGATCCGCTCCGCATTTTTCCAGAACATACGCCACAAAACCGGTACAGTTCATACCGCCATTTCCACCATTTGCTCCGTTCGGCCGCATACAGTTTCCCGGTGTTAACGGGGAACCGGTATAGGGTGTGCCAAGGTAATAACCGTCGTTCTCGTGTGCCTGGAGCTCCGTAAGAACTGCTCCCGGAGCCACTCCGAGCTTTTCATCCAGCTTTACAATTGTATCTGTTGAATTTCCTGTCGCTTTGACTTCGCAGATCTTCTGACTGCTTCCGGTCAGACAAAGAGCGGTAAGTACCGCTGTGATGGCATACTGCCATCTTCTTGATTTGATAAACATATTTGTATTCTCCTTCCTGCCCATCCGGCACGAAAAAGAGATACATAAGACGAGTACCCATATCATAAGATACGGGTACCCAAAAGTCAATTATTAGACTTCTTATTTTTTTCTTAAAGTCCGAATCTTCCTATCACCTCACATCATCCTATTAATACATTTTAGCCTTTTCTTTACAGAATCCTCCTTTACATCTCCCCCATAATTGCGTTATAATAGTAATTCATACAAATTAAATAGTTAGGAGCAAACTGAAATGACGGAATTATATTTTATCGCTTTGTACTTTTTCGTCTATGGCTTTCTTGGCTGGTGTACGGAAGTCGCTTTTGCCGCCTGGAAAGAGCATCGATTTGTAAACCGCGGATTTCTGAATGGCCCAATTTGTCCGGTCTACGGTATCGGAGTCACACTGGTCGTCCATTTTCTTAGTCCTTACAGATCCAATCTCATCATTCTCTACATAACCAGTACGATTCTCGTAACCGCACTCGAATGGCTGACCGGGTTCATTCTGGAGAGGGTCTTTCATAACAAATGGTGGGATTATTCGAATGTGCCGCTTAATCTCAATGGCTATGTATGCCTCTTGTTTTCTCTTATATGGGGCGTTGCCTGTGTTTTGATCGTGGATTTCATCCATCCGGTTATTCACAAACTGTTGCTCTATATTCCTGTTATCGTCGGAGTGATCATTCTGATCATACTGGGGATCGGCATGTTTGCAGACCTTTATGTGACTGCTTCCGGCATCTTGAAGATGAACAAACGTCTTGCGGCTATGCAGGAGATTGCTGATGAGCTTCATGAAATATCAGACAAAATTGGAGAAAATATTTACAAAAATACGATCGCAGCGATGGAAACCCAGGATGCGATCAAGGATTCTGTTACGGAGAAGCAGGAAGAACTCAAAGATTCTTTTACTGCAAAACAGGAGGAATTCAAAGATTCCCTTGCAGCAAAACAGATGGAATTCAAAGATTCTTTTGCTTTAAAGCAGGAAGAGATTCTGGGCAATCTCACAGAGCGCCGCGAAGAGATTTCCGAAACATTGGATACGGTTTCAGACGAATTGAAAGAACGTATTGCATCCTTGCGTAAGCATTACAGTGAACTTGGTGAGGACTTTACCGGTATTCAGAAACGTCTTCTAAAAGCGTTCCCGAAAATGGAAAACAAAAAATACAGTGAATCCTTAGACGATCTGCGCGAGAAACTGAATTCTCTGCGCAAACGCTAGATGACCTGCAGTTCCGAATCAGATTTTCATTTATACATAAAAGTCCGTATCATCAGCATTGATTTTCTATCAGAAACGATGCCGGTGATACGGACTTTTATTATTCAATTAATGGTCTCTTTTAATTCGTTTCAGATATGGGATCTCAATCGGATCAATCGGATCGATCGGCTGCTCATCCTGAATCTTATTCTTGCGTTTGTGCATCTTTAGAAGTGCTCCTCCACGGTTGTAGAACCAGAATGAATACACCAAAAGCTTATTCGCTTTACCGATCTTGTCCTTCGTGGTCTTTGTGTAAAAGTCACCAACCGCCTTGATCGGTTCCCGGTTCCGGATCTGCATAATCAGATCCAGCTCCGTCTTGATTGAATGTGGAAACTCCGTATATGCCATTCCCACACAATCCAGCTTGTGCGCATCGCTTCCCCCCGTTCCGGGTTTGTTGTATTTTTCCGCCAGCAGTTTCGCGCCGGCATTGGATTCGGGCGGTTCACACGCGTTAAATGTTTCAACAAAGTCAAATTTCTCCAGAAGTTCCGGCGACGTCTGCCATTTCTTTGTATTGGTAAAGCTTAAATACTTTTCTCCACAAGGATGTGCCGGACCGCAGATTCCACCGTGATGATGCACAAAATCAATGAGTAGGGAAAGCGGAAGTCCGCGCATTTCCAGAAGCCGCATCTTAACGCCTTGAGGCATGATGATCAGAATATGCCCCGCTTCCAGCGTATCATATTCAATTCCTTTTAACACAACGAAATCATTATACTTTTTCCCTTTGAAAGTGTTCTTCCAGTACCGGTAACCATTATACGTATCATGATCGGTCACCAGCATACCATCAATTCCCTTTTCCTTCAGCTTTAAAATATACTTCTCCAAACTGACTTTACTGTCAATCGACCCTTCCCGTACATGACAATGCATATCGATCTTCATGAGCACATCACCAGACTTTCTTTAAAATTTTATTCCTCGTACTCGTCTTCGTCTTCCTCCTCATCATCGAGATCCAGAATGGAACGTGCACGATCAATCTCCGATTCAATCGAAATCTCTTCTTTCACCTGTCTGGAATGCCGCGCTTCTCTTCTTCCGATTTCCCGGGACTTCATCATAAATTGTACGATAAGTCCGATGGCGATACCGGCCGCACAGATTCCCAGTGTAATGTAAGGATTCTTAATTCCGACCATCTGCGCAACTGCATTTCCAAGCCCCATTCCCCCGCTCAGTGATGTCACAATGATAACAAGTGGTTCAAACCAGATCATTGTCAGGACTGCAATAATAATTCCGGCAACTCCTGTGACAGCCAGCATTGTAAAATTCTGCATCTGGAACATACCTACAACCTCCAGAGCCACGCTCAGGCAAAGCAGAAATGCTCCAAACTTCTTGAACACTGCTGACATGATCGTCAGAATCAGTGCTGCCGCCGCAACAATGGCGAGACCGATCTTCAGATCGGTCTGGATCAGATATGCCACCAGAATTCCAAGTACAGCTCCAACAGCCAGTCCGCAAATCGCGTTCACAAATCTGACCAGCTTCAGTCCGAACAGACATACAATCAATCCGATAACTGCCGAAATAACCAGAGCTGGAAAGGGTATCTCTATCCCATTCTGTACGACTGCATTCATCTGGGTAATGATCTCATTTATCATTGGTTCATTAAACATAAAACAAGTCCTCCTATATCATTATTTACGTTCTCCCACCGGATTATTATATCACACAAGCAGACATAATCGCAACTATTTCACTGTTTTAACACAAACTCAATATTAACCCTCATTACAATTTAAACATATTAAAGAGGAGTATCAACCTTCGTTTTTTGATACTCCTCTTTAATTCACTTCATCTGTCATTATTATTTACCTTTCTGGTGGTCTGTACCTTCCTTTCTTAGATTCCCGTTTTTGAAATTATGTTTTCGGTGGTCTGTACCTCCATTCTTTAATTTAAAAAGATAGCGTCCGAAACCTTTTTATCTGTTTTTATTACCTCATCTATCTTTTATGTCTATATAATAACTCGTTGCGCCCAATTTGTCAATACATTTTTAATATGTATTTATATTTTTACAAAATTATATATTATATCATAAATTTTTCCAAACTCTTAGAGTGGAATTGATGAATAATCCGTAAGAACAGTAGTTTATTATGGATTTTGAAAAGGTAATTGCAAGATTGTAAAAAGGAATTTACACAATCCCCCGTAAATTCAGAAAGCTTGCCACCATTCAAAACAAAAAATGCCAGACCAAAACACAACAGTTCAGCCTTACGGCTGAACTGCTATAATTCCACATTCTATTCATCTGTATCTTTAATTGTCACGCCCCGTTTTACAAAACTGATCTTGTCCCATACATTTTTGTGAACCTTCACACCGTCTGCTTCTTTCCATTCTTCGCAGAGCTTATCAAACTGCTCTTCTTTCCGTTCGGAAACGATGGATTCTTTTTTTGCATCCGTTGCGTCCCGGTCGAGGAGACTGGTCAGCTTTGCAACAAAATATCCGCTGGTATCTTCGACCACAGGAGTAACCTCGCCTTCCTTCAGTGAATCTGCCGCAACCACAAGCAGTTGAGACGGTGATGTAGTTGATGTATCAAAAGTCAGAGTCGATGCTGTATATCCGGCCTCCTCTGCATAAGCTGCAAAATCCTCCGCGTTCACCGCTCCCTCCCGGAATGCCTCAACCGTTTCTTTCAGTTCTGCCTTTTCATCTTCTGAAAGCTGGGTCGAATTTCCATCGTCATCTGTCTTGGTAAATGAGAAATATACATACTGCATACTCTTCTGTGCAGCCTCTTCATCGGACACTTCGGTATCCACATCGGCAGTCATTGCTTCATGCATTTTTTCCTGAATGGTAACAAGCTCCAGGAATTTCTTCACAGTTTCTTCATCTCCGGAAACCATATCCTTATCTTCAAGATTGTTCGATTCAGTAAAGCTCTTCGCCGCTTTCTCTATAGCCTCATTCTCCTCATCCGTCAAGGAAACACCATAGTCATCCTTATGTGCATCCAGTGTATACATAGTTTCAAGTGACTCCAGAACGCCTTCCTTCACACTTTCTTCATAGGTCTTACCCTCTTCTGCCTCACCAGACCACATATCCTCTCCTAAAAAGCTTGCATAATACGTCTCATATTGTGCCTGCTGATATCTCGCATAGAAATTCGCCACATCTGCCGTGATCTTCGCATCTCCAACCTCTGCAACTACTTCACTTCCATCTAATTTACCGCAGCCTGCTACTGTAGCTGCCACCAGGGCAGATGCAAGTACAAGCGTCAATACTCTCTTCTTCATCTGAACTATTTCCTCCTTAACCGTATCCTGCCGTTCTCCCGGGCAGAATCGTCGTGCATATTTATATAGTATACCGTGTTTTTCCTTAGCTGGCAATCCTTTTCACAAAAATTTGACATCCGTTATTTGACATCCGGCTATATGAAAACGCTTTATTCTTCAATCAATTCATGAATATCTGCAATAATCTGTTTTACATTTTCGAGAACCTGTTCATCTTTCTCCTTCTTTGTCTTCCGAAGCTTCCTATATATGAAATACGGATTTACATCGACTTTGAAAGTGAGAGCACCTTTATACTTATCCAAAAGCACCGGAATCTTCTGGGCCGATACTTTTGCCTTCTCGTACATGGTAAATTGATAATCTTCCCCTTTTTGCTCGATTGCAATAATATAAGAGCTGTGCGCAAAAGCTTTGATCTGTGCGATAGTCAAAAGCTGCTGTACTTTTTTCGGCGGTTCCCCGAACCGGTCAATCAGTTCTTCCAGCATATCTTCCCGTTCTTCCTCCGTCTCGATGGCTGCGATTCGCTTATAAATATCCAGCTTCTGATATTCATTCGGGATATAAGTCGGCGGAATAAATGCATCGATGTTCAGATCGATCGTCGTTGTATACGTATCTTCCGGAATTTCTCCTTTTTGCTGACGAACCGCCTCATTCAGCATTTTGCAGTAGAGATCGTATCCAACTGCCTCCATGTGCCCGTGCTGCTCCTCACCCAGGAGATTTCCGGCACCTCGGATTTCCAGATCCCTCATGGCAATCTTCACTCCGGAACCCAGGTCTGTGAATTCCCGGATGGCTGCAAGCCTTTTTTCTGCCACTTCTTTCAGAAGCTTATCCCGTTTATACAAAAGGAAAGCATATGCCATCCGATTCGAGCGTCCAACACGCCCTCGAAGCTGATAAAGCTGGGACAATCCCATCCGGTCGGCATCGTGGATAATGATGGTATTTACATTCGAAATATCCAGTCCCGTTTCAATGATGGTTGTAGAAATCAATACGTCAATCTCTCCATTAATGAAATCGTACATAATGTGTTCCAGCTGATGTTCCCGCATCTGTCCATGTGCAAACGCAACATTTGCTTCCGGCACCAATGCCTGGATTCTGGCTGTCATATCGGCGATGTCTTTGACCCGATTATATACATAATACACCTGTCCCTGTCTGGATAATTCTCTCTGGATGGCTTCCCGCACCATCTCGTCATTGTATTCCATCACATAGGTCTGGATCGGCATCCGGTCCATAGGGGCCTCTTCCAGAACACTCATATCACGAATCCCGATCAGGCTCATATGAAGTGTTCGCGGAATCGGGGTAGCAGTCAGTGTCAGAACATCCACATTTTCTTTCAATTTTTTGATTTTTTCTTTGTGCTGTACTCCAAAACGCTGTTCTTCATCAATAATCAGAAGCCCCAGATCCTTAAACTGAACATCCTTACTCAGCACACGATGTGTTCCGATCAGGATATCGACCTGGCCTTTCGTCAGATCCGTCAGAGTTTTTTTCTGTTCCGCCGGTGTACGGAAACGACAGAGAAGATCTACGCGAACAGGGAATTCCTTCATTCTCTGCACAAAAGTATTATAATGCTGCTGTGCCAGAATCGTTGTCGGGACAAGGTAAACAACCTGCTTTCCGTCCTGCACAGCCTTAAAAGCTGCCCGGATCGCGATCTCCGTTTTCCCGAATCCGACATCTCCGCAAATCAGGCGATCCATGATCTTCGGGCTTTCCATGTCGCGTTTCGTGGCCTCAATAGCCATAAGCTGGTCTTCTGTCTCCTCAAACGGGAACATTTCCTCAAATTCTTTCTGCCACACCGTGTCCTTCTCGTAGACAAATCCTTCCTTCTCCTGACGTGCAGCATACAGTTCCACAAGGTCCTTTGCAATCTGCTGTACAGCCCCTTTTACTCTTGTCTTTGTCTTCTTCCATTCCTGTCCGCCAAGACGATTCAGCTTCGGCTTCTTTGCGTCCGCACTTGCATATTTCTGAATCAGGTCAAGCTGTGTAGCAAGAATATAAAGATTTCCTCCATCAGCATAAGAAATCTTCATATAATCTTTCGTAACTTTATCTACTTCAATTTTCTCAATCCCCCGGTAAATTCCAAGTCCATGGTTTTCATGAACCACATAATCCCCCGGTTTTAGGTCAGAAAAATTCTGTATTTTCTGTCCATCATAACTTTTTCGTTTCTTTTTCTTTTTTGTTTTCCCAAAAATATCCGTTTCAGAAATTACCACAAATTTAATCATCGAATATTCGTAACCGACCGCGGCATGCCCATAGCATACCATGATTTCTCCCGGAAGCACTTCTCTCATGGGATCCTCATTATAATAACTGCTGAGGTCATAATCTCTCAGATCTTCCGCCAGACGTTTTGCCCTTGTTCTCGAACCGGAAAGCAGAATGACTCGATATCCATTCCTCTTCAGCCGCTTTAAATCATGGGTCAGCATCTCGAAACTGTTATTATAAGGATTCACACTCTGGGTCTGTAAATGGAATTGTTCTTTTACTAAAAACGGCTTACATTTATTCTCCAGTGCACACATTCCGACAGAGCAAAAATGATTTAATTTCTTAACCACTTCTTCTGTCGTATAAAACAATGGTTCCGGCGTACCTTCCCTGTCCTCATTGTCCGCCAGAGCGCGCATCTTTCGTGCATTCACAACTTCTTCTTCAATTCTCGTTCCCACCTCGATTAGGCGAACCGGTTCATCAAGAAACAAATTCGTATTTTTAACATTAAAATAATCTATGAAAGAAACGGAATTATTGTCACTTTTCAATTCTTCAGATGGGTAGATCACAATCCGTTCCAGATTCTCTACTGAACGCTGGCTGTCCACATCAAAAGTCCGGATTGAATCCACTTCATCTCCCCAGAATTCAATACGTATCGGCAGTTCTTCCGTCAACGGATAGATATCCAGAATTCCTCCCCGTACTGCAAACTGTCCGGGTCCTTCTACCTGAACTTCCCTCTCATAGCCCAGCTGTGCAATTTTTCTGGTAAGCTCTTCAAACCTATATTCTCTTCCATTTTCTACAGTGAGAATACACGCTTCAATCTCTTCAATCGGCATCAGAAAATCCATCAAGGCATCAAAAGTCGTTATGATACTGGCTGATTTTTCTTCACTGCCCGCTTCATTCGATTCGATCAGTCTCTGAACGACTTCCATACGCTGTTTGATCAGAAGTTTCCCGTGGATGTCCGCCTGATAAAATAACAGGTCTTTTGCCGGATAATAACAGACATTCTCATCAAGGAAACGGTATTCCTCGTACATCTGTTTTGCCTTTTCTTCATTAGAAAGAACGATGAGTGTGCAAGGGCAGCCATCGCTAAGCGCATAAATCATATGAGTTTTTTGTGAAGTCACACATCCTGATAGCAGCAGCATTCCCGGTTTTTTCCGTTTCTCTTTGTATATTTCCTCAAACTCTGCCAATTCTCTCAGCGGGGCTGTAAATGCTTTCATTTCCAATTGCTCCTTATTCTTTCTAAGCAAGGATCATTTTATTCATTATCCTTACGTTTCCTGTTATACTTGTTCATAGCCTGATCGATTTCTCCAGCTGTGATCATAGCCACCGCTTCCGCAGCACACTCAAAGCCTTCTTTTATCAATTCCCGATCTTCTTTTGAAAAACGGCCGAGCACATAATCTGCCAGATCGTATCCTTTCGGTTTTTCTCCGACTCCGACTTTAATCCGCTGGAAAACAGAAGTCCCCAGATTTGCTATAATGTTCTTTATTCCATTATGCCCACCCGCACTTCCTTTCTTACGGATTCGGAGCTGTCCCACATCCAGGCTGATATCATCAAAAATAATCAGCAGTTCCGTTTCCGGATCCACTTTGTAATACTCGACCAGGCTTCTTACGCTTTCCCCACTCAGATTCATATAGGTCTGTGGTTTTGCCAGGATCACTTTCTGCCCGCCAATGATTCCCTTTCCAATGTACGCTCTGTGTTTTTTTGTATCTACAGCTATATTATATTTTTCCGCAAGCAGATCTATCACATCAAATCCAACATTGTGTCGTGTTCCCTGATATTTATCATCCGGGTTTCCAAGTCCAACTATAACCAACATTTTAATCACCTCTGCATTTTTCTTGCTTTATGATACCAGACACTTTCTTTTTTGTCACGCCATAGAATGCATATTTTCCTGCATTCATTCATATATTGTGTTAAACAGCATGCAACTGGATATTCAAAAAGAAATGTATTTGGGGGGTTTTCATGAGTTCCAAAACCAAAATCATCGTCTTGCACATGAAAGAAATTATTTATACAGCAGTATTTGCTGTTTTCGGCATTTTGATCCTATGCCTGCTTTTCTTTATGTTTTCTTCTGGGAATGGCAAGCATAGCGATGTCCGTAAAACATATAATCCCGGTGTCTATACCTCTTCTGTTCATCTGAACAATACCGATTTGAATGTAGAAGTTGCTGTGGATGAGACCCGGATTCAGTCCATACGAATCAGCAATCTGGATGAATCTGTTGCTGCCATGTATCCTCTTCTTCAACCGGCAATCGAAGAGATTGCCCAACAGATCTGTGACACACAATCACTTGAAAACATTGAACTGCCGTCCGACACTCCTTACACCTCACAGCTCCTCCTGAATGCCATCGACGAAGCGCTCAAAAAAGCCGTAGTTTCATGACTACGGCTTTATCGGCTTTTCACCTGAAAATAACAAGAACATCTATTTTCTGACTATCCTTCTACAATCAGATACTGTCCGTTCGGAAGTTCAAATACCTCAGAAGCATCTTCCAGCTCTTCATCGCTCATGCCTTCCACATCGGCTCCGCTTTCCTCAAAATATTCTCTTACTTCTCTGACAGAGTCAACAATCACTGCCATACAGTCCTCCAGAAATGCCTCTGCTTCTTCCAGTGTATCAGCCACCGGTTCATCGAATAATTGTGACTGCATCTTCAAAAACGTTCTCAGGCACTCCTCATCATACTCATACATTTCGATAACCCTCCCTTTATCTCGATCGCGCTTATATTCTGCGCTTTGTATTACAGGAATCTAAGCAGCTCATCAGCGTGGTCTATGGTCACATCAACCCCTGACCTCTCCAATATCTCTTTTGATCGGAATCCCCAGTTCACACCGACCGTAAAAACCTGCGCGTTCTTCCCGGTCTGAACGTCCACTTCTGAATCCCCCACATAGATTACTTCATCTTTCTTGATTCCAAGGTCTTTTGTAATTTCAAAAAGTCCCGCCGGATCCGGCTTCTTCGGAAATCCGTCACGCTGTCCGCGTATCTCGTCAAACATCCCTCTGCCGAATATACTTTCAACTACGTCCACAGCCTGCTGATGCGGTTTGTTCGTAAATACTGCAATCGCAAGCCCACGGCTCTTCAGTTCCTCAAGAAGAGAAAGAATCCCTTCATACGGGGCAACATGATACGTACACTTTTCACTGAACACTCTGCCGAATATCTGCATTGCATCTTCGATCCTTTCAAGTTCCACATCTCCGGTTGCCCGAAGGGCACGTTCCACCAGACATCTGGCACCGTCTCCCACAAAGCCGCGACACTGCTCACGTGAAATCATCTTCACTCCCAATTGCTTCAAAGTCTCATTTACCGAATACCACAGGGAATCCAAAGTATCTGTCAGGGTTCCATCTAAATCAAAAATACATGCCTTATACATTGCTGCTCTCCTTTTCTATGACTATAATAGTATGAACCCTGTCAAATTTCAATATAAAATTCGATTTTCTATTCTGTTTTCAAATATTGACGCATCAGACGCAGTGCATTCTTTTCCAGACGGCTGACCTGCGCTTGAGAGATTCGGATTTCCCGTGCCACTTCCATCTGGGTTTTTCCCTCAAAAAAACGAAGCTGAATGATATACCTTTCTCTCTCGTCCAAATGTTCCATTGCCGCCTGCAGGGAAAGATCCTCCACCCATTTTTCCTCCCTGTTCTTTTTGTCACTGATCTGATCCATTACATAGAGCGCGTCTCCACTGTCATTATAGACCGGCTCATTCAAACTTACCGGCGCCTGGATCGCGTCCAGTGCATAGACGATTTCTTCCTTTGATATTCCAATTTCATCCGCTATTTCCTGAACTGTAGGTTCTTTCATATTTCTTTTCATGTAATTTTCTTTCGCATAGATCGCTTTATAAGCGGTATCACGCAAGGATCTGCTGACCCGTATTGAATTATTATCCCTCATATAGCGTCGGATCTCGCCAATGATCATTGGGACTGCATATGTTGAGAATTTCACCTCCAATTCCGGATTAAAATTATTGATTGCCTTTATTAGCCCGATACAACCGATCTGGAACAGATCGTCCGGATTCTCGTTCGTGCTTCCGAAACGTTTGATCACACTGAGGACGAGGCGGAGATTTCCCTTGATATACTCTTCTTTTGCTGTCTCGTCACCTTCCTTAATTCTTGCAAACAAGGCATCTTTTTCCTCATCATTCAGAAGCGGAAGCTTTGCTGTATTTACTCCACAGATTTCAACCTTATTCAATGCCATTTCAAGTATCCTCCTAACTCTTTCCAGCTAGTAGAATTTTTCTCAAAACATATTTTATTTATACAATTATAAACAAAATATAAAAAATATTAGTCCTTGACATAATAACTATTATTTTTTCTGAATTTATAGTATAATTAAGATAATAATTCTAACGAAATGAGGTTGAGCTTATGAAGCTAACATTTATCGGTGCCGCCCACGAAGTCACTGGAAGCTGTCATTATCTTGAAGCCTGTGGTAAGCATATTCTGATCGACTGTGGTCTGGAACAGGGACCTGACCTTTATGAGAACCAGGACATTCCTGTTTCACCTTCCACGATTGATTATGTGTTGCTGACTCATGCGCATATCGATCATTCAGGAAAGCTTCCTCTCCTTGTAAAAAATGGATTTAAGGGCGACATTGTCTCTACATTTGCTTCCGCAGATCTGTGCAGCATTATGCTCCGTGACAGTGCACACATCCAGGTTGCCGAAGCTGAGTGGAGAAACAGAAAAGCACGCCGTTCAGGCGGCCCTATGTACGAACCACTCTACGATATGCAGGATGCCCAGAATACGATCATGCTACTTGCTCCTGTAGATTACAATCAGAGAATTCAGCTGTGTGAGGGAATCGATGTCCGCTTTACAGACATAGGTCATCTACTGGGTTCCGCCTGCATAGAGATATGGATCCATGAAAATGGCGTAGAAAAGAAAATCGTTTTTTCGGGCGATGTCGGCAATATCGACCAGCCTCTCATCCGTGATCCCCAGAACGTCAGCGATGCAGATTATCTGGTCATTGAGTCTACATATGGTGATCGGATCCACGCTGCCGAGAAGCCGGATTACATTGGCGAACTCACACGGATTCTCCGTGAAACCTTCGAACGTGGCGGCAATGTCGTGATTCCTTCATTTGCCGTAGGAAGAACTCAGGAGCTCCTGTATTTCTTCCGGGAGATCAAGGAGAAAAATCTTCTTCCAGAATACAGCAACTTTGAGGTCTATGTAGACAGCCCACTTGCGATCGATGCCACGACTGTATTCCAGAAGAATACTCATTCCTGCTTCGACGAGGAAGCTATGGCCCTCATCAATCAGGGTATAAACCCGCTCCTTTTCCCCGGGCTGAAAACGACCATTACAAGTGAGGAATCCAAATTAATCAACTTTGATGATAAGCCAAAGGTGATTCTCTCTGCTTCCGGTATGTGTGAAGCAGGTCGTATTCGCCACCATCTGAAGCATAATCTATGGCGAAGAGAATGCACTGTCCTTTTTGTAGGATATCAGGCAGAAGGCACTCTGGGGCGAAAGCTTGTAGAAGGAGCCGACTGCGTGAAGCTGTTCGGCGAGAACATCGAAGTAAATGCTCATATCGAAATTCTCCAGGGAATCAGCGGTCATGCTGATATGAACGGACTCCTTAACTGGTTAGATGGATTCTCCAAAAAACCTTCACACGTTTTTGTGGTTCATGGTGAAGATGCAGTAACGGATTCTTTTGCTCATACTATTACCGACCGGTTCCACATACCTGCATTTGCACCTTATTCCGGAGGCGCTGTAGATCTTGCAACCGATACCATCTTAAGCCCCGGAATCAAGATCCCCAAAAAGGCAGTCGAAAAACCTGCAAGGCAGCGTGCATCTGCTGCATTCGAGCGAGTGGTTGCCGCAGCGAAACGTCTCATGAATGTTGTGCTTAAGAACGAAGGTCTCGCCAATAAAGACCTTGCAAAATTTGAAACTCAGATTCAAAATCTGGCAGATAAATGGGACAGAGATGATGTTTAATCATCTCTGTTTTTTTATTCATAGCGCACCATTTCTCTGCGCAGCCTCTGCATAATTTTCTTTTCCAGACGCGAAATATAAGATTGAGAAATCCCAAGCATATCAGCCACTTCCTTCTGCGTTTTTTCCTCACCTCCCGGCATTCCCAGACCAAACCTCATCTGCACGATGGTTCTCTCTCTGCTGGAAAGGCGGCTGACGGCCCGAAACAACACTTTTTTCTCCGCTTCATTTTCCATATCACGGTAGATCGTATCTTCTTCTGTTCCGAGAATATCGGAAAGCAGCAGCTCATTTCCATCCCAATCCACATTCAGCGGCTCATCGATGGAAACCTCCATCCTGGTCTTATTATTTCTGCGCAGGTACATGAGAATCTCATTTTCTATGCAACGTGAGGCATAAGTTGCCAGCTTGATCTTTTTATCCGGATTAAACGTGTTGATTGCCTTAATAAGTCCGATCGTTCCGATCGAGATCAGATCCTCGACACCGACTCCTGTATTGTCGAATTTCTTGGCAATGTAGACGACCAGACGCAGATTATGCTCGATCAGCAGCTTCCTCGCCTTTTCTTCCGTCTCTGTTCCCAGCGCTTCAATCGCCTTCGCTTCTTCCTCTGCTTCCAACGGAGCCGGAAGAATATCCGAGCCGCCGATATAGTGTACATCTTTTGTCTCCGGAAACAAAAATGTCCGGAATGTGGGTACCATTTTTAATTTAAACTGGTTTGGAACTGCAACTTTTATCATCAATTTTACTCCTCCTAACAATCCTCGGGATGCAATATCACATCATAATTTCCATCATTAAACCGTTCCTGTGCCGAAATTCCGAACAGCGGATATTCTATGATTTTCTCGCGCTTTCCATGAATGCACATTTTATCGATGGTAAATACTGGCAATACACTTTCATTTTCCTGGATCGTGCAATAAGGAATGTATCTGATATATTGTATTTTTTCCTGTTCCGTCAATTCTTTCATTGCTTTTTTATCAATTATATGTACTGGCTTACAGCTCAGCGTATCACAAAGACTATTTCCACTATCGATTACTGCCCGGAATGTACAAACCCTTTCCCGGAAATATAATGTCACTTTGCATCTGCTTTCCTGGAATTTCCACATCATCTCAAGAAAATCCATCACTCTGCACAGCAGATAATAGCTGCACACTGTAATCGAAAAGCAAAGTACTCCCTCCCGAAAGAATTCACCCATGTACGGCCTGATCCATGTCATAATTCCTCCCATCAGAAAACTGACAATGTAAAGCAGGATCCATTCCCTGATAAACTCCGAAACGCATGCAGGTCTCAGCGAAACGATCAACATACAGGAATTCACTAATAAATGCATAATCAGAATCTTGACCGCCGGATACATCGGAATACACATTAAAACACTGACTGAAAACGCTCCCGCAAATGCTCCCAACAGCACATATCCATGTGTGGCAGTACATTTCAATGCTCTTTTTACCGCCAGGAGAATCAGATAATCCATCGAAAAATTGACCAGAAAAAATACATCTAAATATATTTCATACTGCACGTTTTTCCCTCTTTCTTTTGAATCAAATCGATTTGGTACTCAAGCAAACCTTATTATAGACAATCGTCCCCTCAGATTTTGTCAAACAGTGAGGAGCGTTCTTATTTTCACTCGACACCACTAAACACAGGAATTCGGAATGACTTTTGTCAAATTTTCACAAAAAAGGCTGTCGTATAAATGAGCATAAAAAAAGACGCAACATAAAATATGTTGCGTCTTTCGACAAAAATATAAAATTATTTCTTAAAGAAATCCGGAATCTTAATAGACTGCTCTTTTACATTGCTTGCCGGCTTTCTCGGTGTCTGAAACTGAGGCATCGTTCCGTTACCGGTACCTTGCTGGTAATTTCTTGTATTGTAAAGCGGTCTCTCCATACCATAGTCGTTCTTCGGCATCGCCTGCGTTGTTCCTCCCATAGAACCTGCGCCTGAAAGCATACTGGATTTATGTTCCAGTCTGGACTGCAATTTGGATGCAGTTCCTCCCACACTGTGAAGTCCGGTCGCAATTACGGTAATCGTTGCTTCATCTGACTTAGAATCATCGTACATAGCACCAAAGATAATATTCGCTTCTTCTCCTGCGAGATCCTGTACATATTCAGCCGCATCACTTGCATCCATAAGAGTGATGTCTCCGGAAATATTGATAATTACATGAGAAGCCCCTGCAATTGTCGTCTCAAGCAACGGGCTGGCAACAGCCTGTTTAACAGCTTCCAATGCCTTGTCATCGCCTTTGCCCTGACCGATACCGATATGTGCAATTCCTTTGTCTGTCATGACAGTCTGAACATCCGCAAAGTCAAGGTTGATAAGTGACGGTACGTTGATCAAGTCGGTAATACCCTGAATACCCTGCTGAAGGACTTCATCTGCTTTCTTCAGTGCTTCCGGCATTGTTGTTCGTCTATCAACGATCTCAAGAAGTTTATCATTCGGGATAACAATCAATGTATCAACATTCTCTTTTAATTTTTCAATTCCTGCAAGCGCATTGTTCATTCTTGTTTTTGATTCGAAACGGAATGGTTTCGTAACAACACCTACAGTAAGCGCTCCCTGCTCTTTCGCAATACGTGCTACAACAGGCGTTGCACCGGTTCCGGTTCCGCCTCCCATACCACAGGTTACAAATACCATATCTGCACCCTTCAGTGCTGCTGAAATCTCTTCCGCACTTTCTTCTGCTGCCTTCTCACCGATCTCCGGTTTTGCTCCCGCGCCAAGTCCTTTGGTAAGCTTGTCTCCAATCTGCATCAGAGTCGGTGCCTTACAGAGCTGAAGTGCCTGCTTATCTGTATTGATTGCAATAAATTCAACACCTGCAATCTGTTCGTCGATCATACGGTTCACAGCATTATTTCCACCGCCGCCAACACCAATTACGATTATTTTTGCTGCTGCTTCTGATTCGTTTGTCTTAATTTCTAACAAGAGTTTCTCCTCCTTTGTCTCCTTATTATATTATACACCCAATATGTCCAATATACGATTAGCTATATATCAACTATAATATAGTTTTTTTTCCAAAATATCAATAGAATTTTGTATATTTTTCTAATTTTTTACTCACTTTCTTCCGGTAGGACATCTTTTTCAAAGCTGATTGTCGTGTGATCCTCGTCATATCTCTCCAGATGAAGCGTCCCTTTCTGATCCCCGAGTTTCTCCAGGATCGGCGGAATCTGTGCAATCCTGTCTGCCAGATTCTCATCACCGATGATCGCACATTTATTTCCAAAATACAAATACAAATCCGAGCCTCTGCACAAAATCCGATCCGGCTTCAGGTCATATTTCTTCAGCGTGTTACTCATATCCAGCAAATGCTCAAAAACCTTCTTGTTGTCCTTCCCGACCGGAAGTTCCTCGAAAAGCTCTGCTTCACTCACGGTAAGACCTTCGATACACGGCACATCATCCCACCATTCTTTTGTTCGCGCCAGCACCACGCCATCCTTATCAAAATATACGAAATCATCTCCGACTATAATATAACCTACAATTTTCTTTTCCGTCACTTGAACTCGAATCGTCCATGGATTGGCAAGCCCCACCTTGGCCTCTTCCAACGCAGGCAGCATCTCATAATCTGTAAAATGATATTTGCAGAGCAAATATACGGAATTCGTTGAAAATTCATCCTGCTGCAGCCAGTCTGCAATTTCCTGCTTAGATAGAATTTGATTCCCCTCCACTTCTATTTTTCGAACCTGAAATAAAAGGAGAAATCCAATCATAACAAAGCAGATCAGCATAACCAGCAGAATGATTGCATAAATCGTCCGCTTCTTGATTCGTCGTTTTTTGTGATTCTGTTCTTCACTCATCCAAATGCCTCCTTATTATTTATCAGCTGTCCTTTTCAGGCAGCATTTTCCTCCCTAAGGTTCATTCTACCAGACTTGACACACTAAGCACAAGCCCCATTTCAATCAAAAGGAAAACAACGGACGTCCCTCCGTAACTGATGAACGGAAGAGTAATCCCTGTATTCGGTATTGTATTTGTAACGACCGCAATATTCAGAATCACTTGTATCATCATATGCGCCATCGCTCCCGATGCGATCAGTGCGCCAAAAAGATCTCGGCTGTGCGTTGCGATCAAAAAAAATCTCCAGATCAGAATCAGGAACAAAAAGACGATAAAAGCCGCCCCCACCAGTCCGAGTTCTTCACATATAATAGAAAAAATCATGTCATTTTGCGCTTCGGGCACAAACCCGAGCTTCTGGACACTATTTCCAAGACCGGTTCCGAAAAGTCCGCCCGATCCAATGGCATAAAGCCCCTGCAGGGTCTGATATCCCTTCTTATAATTTTCAGGATTTCTCCAGATTGCAAGACGTTCCAGACGGTAGCTTTCGAGAGCCAGAAAGATTCCCATAAATGCGCACCCCAACACCCCCATGCCGACAAACTGTGCATATCGAGGGCTGGCAACAAATACCAGTACGACGCCGATCCCCAGAATGATGATTGCCGTACTCAGATTACTGGTACCGACCAGTCCCACGATTGGGAGCATCCAGAGAACAATTCTGAACATAGTCCCTGTTTTCGCAATCGTCTTTGCATGTTTCGTCACGATCCATGACAAGAAAATAATAAGCGCAACTTTCGCAAATTCAGAAGGCTGAAAAGAAAACGGACCCAAAGATAACCATCTTTTGGATCCGTTATACTCTTTTCCGAATAGCATAACCGCAATTGACAGCCCAACCGCTGCCAGATAGCAGACTGCTGCAAACTGCTGCCATACATGATAATCGATCCCGGCAACCCAGAACATCATAACAAGCCCCAGGATCGTTGCAAACACCTGCTTCTTCAGATAGTAGAAAGAATCGTGAAATTTCACGTCACCATTGTATGCGCTGGTACTGTATAGAATCACCAGGCCTACTGCGACCAGCAGAAACACTATGACAAGAAGCGTATAATCCATTCGCTTCTTTTTCTCTTTCTCCGCCAATCCGGCTCACTTCCTCACTTTTTATAATGCAAGCACATATTTCTTAAATTCATCTCCGCGTACTTCATAATTCGGAAACATTCCCCAGCTCGCACATGCCGGAGAAAGCAGAACTGCATCTCCGGGATTAGCAAGTTCCACACAAGTGTCCATTGCCTCCTCAAAAGTATCTCTCAGAATGCAGTCATGAAATCCGCATTCTGCCGCTTCCCTCTGTATCTGCTCCTTCGTTGCGCCGATCAAAACCAGATAACGTACTTTTCCGTCAAAGCTGCGGATCCATTCATGAAAGTCAGACTGTTTATCGTAACCTCCTCCAATCAGGACCGTAGGCCGGTTCATTGCCTGAATTCCCTTGATTGCCGCATCCGGATTGGTTCCTTTTGAATCATTATAATAGACAACTCCGCCTTTCTCAGCCACAAACTCGATCCGGTGTTCTACTCCTTTAAATGACTTTACTGTATCGCGGATCACATCCAGATCCACTCCATAGACAGCCGCCATTGCAACAGCTGCCATTACATTCTCATAATTGTGTACGCCCAGAATCTGCAGTTCCTCCGTACGGCAGATCAAAATACCTTCCTTATCTTTATCCGGTTTGTAAATGATCGCACCATCATCCAGATAAATCCCCTGTTCCAATTTATGCGCACTACTGAAAAATAGAACCGAAGCATCGATCTTATCCGCCATACCACGTGTAACTTCATCTTCATAATTCAGTATACAGGTATCCTCGGAGGTCTGATTCTTCGCTATATCCTGTTTCGCCTGAATATAAGCTTCCATCGTGTGGTGTCTGTTCAGATGATCCGGCGTGATGTTCAGAACCGCACTGACTTTCGGCCTGAATGTAAGGATACTCTCCAGCTGGAAACTGGACAGCTCCGCGACGATCACTGAATCCTCCCTCGTTTCGTTCGCAACCGTCGTATAAGGATTGCCAATATTCCCGACAACAAACACACTTTCAAACGCATTCTTCATAATCTCGCCAAGGAGGGAGGTCGTCGTCGTCTTTCCATTGGTTCCCGTAATTCCGAGAATCTCACCTTTTCCACACACATACGCGAGTTCGATCTCTCCCCAGACAGGAATTCCTTCTTCTTTCATCCGAAGTACGATTGGAAGATCCGTCGGAACTCCCGGACTCATTACCACCAGATCAAGCCTCGCAAGTTCCTCCTCGGGAAATGTTCCGAGAATTACCCTTGCACCGGTCTGATTTGCAACAGCAGCCGCATCCAGTTTCTCATTTCCATCATAAAGAATCACTTCTGCCCCTTTATCTGCCAGCAGCCTGCAAGAGCCGGTACCACTGATGCCTGCACCAAAAACAAGCACTTTCTTCCCTTGTAAATCCATCTTTCTTCCTCCTACCTTTCTTCTTCTTCGCTTAAAGCGCCAGAAGGGCAATCAGGCATAAAATAGCCGTAACAATTGAAAATACTGCGACAACTCTCGTTTCACTCCATCCGCAAAGTTCAAAATGATGATGGATCGGAGCCATCTTAAAAAATCTCTTCCCACCCGTTTTCTTAAAATATGCAACCTGTATCATAACAGAAAGCACCTCGATCAGATAAATAAGTCCGACAATTATGATAAACAGCGGCATCTGAAGCATATAGGCTGCCGAAGCCACAAAACCTCCCAGCGCCAGCGAACCGGTGTCTCCCATGAAAACACTTGCCGGATATACATTGAACAGTAGAAATCCAAGAAGCGCTCCGACAACCGCACAGGTAATCGGCTCGATTCCACTCTTATTTCCCATCGCGACGACTGTGAAAAATGTAGCCACAAGCACCGTCACACTAGATGCAAGGCCATCCAGACCATCCGTAAAATTCACTCCGTTCACCGTACCGATAACAGCAAAAAACAGAACCGGAATTGCAAGCCATCCGATATCCCAGTAGTATTTCCCGCCGGTAAAAGGAACCAGCATCGTAAGCGGGACCTTTGCAACCTTAACAATGTAAAATGCAAAAATCGCAGTCACCACAATCTGGAGTGCCATTTTCTGCATCGGCATGAGGCCATCGGAACGCTTTAGTACAACCTTCAGATAATCATCCAGGAATCCAATCATTCCAAACCCCAGTGTCACAAAAAGGACCGGGATCACTTTTGGATATTCCCTGACATAGATCAGGGATGTCATCGTAATCGCGAACAGGATGATCACGCCTCCCATTGTCGGAGTTCCTGCTTTCTTAAGATGAGACTTCACTCCTTCCTCACGCTCTGTCTGCCCCATCTTCAGCCTTCTGAGAATCGGTATCACAATAGGTCCGGTCAATACACTCAGTCCAAATGCTATCAGCACTGGAATTACCATCTTATAATCCATAACGCACCTCTTATTTCTTTCGTTTTTTTCTACGCATTTAGTATAATGTATCTGTTTCCATTTGTAAAGTGGACACTTCCGACCTTTTACCTTTCGTCCTTCTCATTTTCCTATGACTGTTTTTCTATTCCCAGATATGGAAGTACATTATCGAAAATGTCCCTCACAACCGGGGCAGTGATCGTCCCTCCATAATAGACACCCTGTGGATTGTAGATTACTGCCATCGCCAGCACTTCCGGATCATCTGCCGGCGCGAAGCCAACAAAAGAAGCAATATATTTTCTCGCGCTCCTTGGCAGCGTCTGACTGGTTGCCGTTTTCCCGCCGATTCGATACCCTTCAATATAGGCATTCTTTCCTCCACCTTCTGACACAACCGTTTCCAGTACAGCCTGCATTGTCTCAGAAACCTCCTGCGACAGAATTCTTTTGCCTTCCCCATAATCAAATGTCTCCGTCTTCTCCCCATCCGCCCGATAAGTTGCCATTCCAAAATGCGGGGTGATCCTTTCCCCGCCATTGATAAGGGAACTGATCGTCGCAGCCATCTGGATCGGTGTTACCTGAAAAGACTGTCCAAAGGACATCGTAGCCAGTTCCACCTGACCGACATTTTCTTTCTTGTGCATAATCGTATCAGCCTCCCCCGGAAGATCCACTCCTGTTTTTTCCAACAGACCGAATTTTTCAAAATACTTGTAAAAATTATCTACTCCCAGCCGCAATCCAACTTCAATAAAAACCGGATTACAGGAGTTCTGCACTCCCTGCACAAACGTTTCCGCACCATGGCCGGTCGTTCTTGCGCAGCGGATCTTTCTGTCTTCCACAATTTTATATCCCGGACAATAGAACTGATCCGTAAGGCTTACCACTCCCTCCTCCAATGCCGCAGAAGCCGTGAACACTTTAAATACGGATCCCGGTTCATATGTATCATTGATGCATCGATTTCTCCACATCTGATTCAAGCGTTCCTGTTTGACTTCATCATCCAGTTCCGAAGTATCCTCTTCCATATTCAAAGTAAATGGATCATTCAGATTAAATTCCGGAATATTAACGCAGGCATAGATTTCACCATTTTGGGGATTCATCACAAGGATAACTACTGCATCGGCCTCTTTCTCCTCCATGACTTTCAACGCAGCCTGCTGTGCATACATCTGAATATTATAATCCAGACTGATTTGAAGTGTCTCTCCGGCTACCGGTTCTATCCGGTCCTCCGCAATTCCTTCCAGTTCGATTCCCCTTGCATCCGTCGTTGTAAGAATCGTCCCGTTCGTCCCTTTCAGCCATTTTTCATATTTCACTTCCAGTCCTATGATTCCCTGATTATCCCCTCCGGTGAACCCAATCACTTTCGATGCGAGACTGTCATATGGATAATACCGTTTAAAATCTTCATCTATTTTCACTCCGTCAAGATCATATTCCCGGATTCTGTCCCCTGTCTCTTTATCAACATTCGTCTTTATCTTTTCTCTTGAGGAAATCTTCTCTGCTTTTTTACGTATTTCACCGGACGAAATCCCCAGTTCTTTTGAAAGTACTTCAATGACTCTCTCTGGTTCCTTGATCTGGCTGTGAATAACCGAAATCGTGCACACCGTTCTGTTCGTAGCGAGTACAACTCCGTTTCTATCCACAATTTCTCCTCTTGCAGCCTTAATTTCCCGTTCACGCTCATGCAGCGCTTTTGCCTTTTCCTGATAATACTCTGCATCGAAGATCATCAGATAGACAAGCCTTCCCAGCAGCCCCAGTATCATCACCGCCGCTGCCAGAAATACGACAAGCATTTTCTTTTTATTATATGTTTTGTTGCGCATAAAAACCCCGGACCTTCAAATATGTTATCTTCCATTTCTATAACATATTATTCTTTGCCCGGGGTTATACCCTTCATTTATTCAGCTGAAGCCTTTGTAATATTCAGATATGGAAACGCTTCCTTCATAATATCCGCGGCAAGCTGTGAAATCTGATTACTGCATCTTGCCTGATTCGGCACATTCGGTTCATCGATCACAACATAAACGACGATTTCCGGGTTATCCTGTGGCGCATAACCGATAAAGGAATCTACGTTCTTATTCTCACCACGAGGGAGTTTCTCTGCGGTACCTGTTTTTCCTCCCACATCATAGCCTTCCACTTTCGCATATTTTCCACTGCCGTTTTCAACAACACTGTGCATATAGCTTTTCAACATCTCAGACGTCTTCTTCGATATCGTTCTTTTCTCCAGAACCGGTTCAATCGTTTCTGTGACATTCCCATTTTCATCACGAATCGCCTTAACCACATGCGGTTCATAATAATTCCCCCCATTTATCAGGGAACAGAAACCTGAGATCAACTGCACCATAGTCACATTGAAGTTCTGCCCGAAGGAGTTCGTTGCAAGATCTGTGCTTCCCATATTGTCGGGCTGATACAAAAGTGCCGAAGTCGCCGCATCTCCCGGGAGATCAATCCCACTATACTCACCAAATCCAAATATGTGTTGATATTTGCTGAATTCTTCTGTTCCGATATCAAGGCCGATTTCCATCAAAGCCACATTGCAGGAATTCTCCATAACCTGTGTCAGATTCTGATACCCATGTCCTCCTTCATCATAAGAAATACATTTGATATCATGATCACCCACATGAAGGTAGCCTCCGCAGTAATAGGTCTCATCCCCGGTCAGCTTTCCGATTTCCAGACCTGTTGCCACGGTAAATGGTTTGATCGTAGACCCCGGTTCATAAGTATCGGACACACAGAAATTTCTCCAGAGTCCATTCAGAATATCCAGCTTCTCTTCACTGGACATTGCCGCAATCTGCTCTTCTGAATAATAATTTGACAAATCTCTTGGATTGTTCAGATCAAAAATCGGCAGCGAAGACATGGCAAGAATCTCACCTGTATTCGGGTTCATCATAATTACCGCCCCGTTTTTAAATCCGCCTCCCTGTGTTGCTTCATTTCTATGCTCTTCATAAAATGCAGACAGATGTTTCTCTACGATTGACTGAAGATTTGCATCCAGCGTTGTTACGATCGTACTGCCATTGACCGGTTCTTTCACCGTCTGCGTTGTGGACGCCTCCGTGTTTTGATACCCGTATTTTCGTCCATCCGTTCCATTCAGCGTACTGTTATAATATGCCTCAAGGCCGGCAGCTCCCACATTTCCATCTACACTGAATCCGATTACATCGCATGCAAGCGTATCATAAGGATATTTTCTGACGTAGTCTTCCTCCAGCCAGATACCCTGAATATCCGTATTCCCTTCCACAGCTTTTTCATAAGCTTTTGCAGTATCATAGTCTATTCCCTTTTTCAGAATAGTATAGCGACTGGTCGGGTCTTCCTCCAGAATATTGAGAACCGTTTCCGCTTCAATTCCGAAATACGTCTGAAGAGCTTCCGTCGTCGCCTGCTTATATGTCTCTGCTTTTTTTTCATTACTCAAAAGTACTTTGGCATCCAGAATCACATTATACACACGTTCACTGGTCGCAAACTTTGTGCCGTTGCTGTCCACGATATCACCACGTTTAAACGGGATCGTTCTGCTTGTGTACTGCTGTTGATCCAGTACGATCTTCGTATAATTTTCTCCTTCCGAGGCATTGATGTAAGTAATTCTTCCGATGAGAATAACAAAAGCCAGTAATATCAACATAAAGAGTATTACCAGCTTTTTCTGCATCCCTTTCGTGAATTTTTGCCTCAAAGCAGGAACTTTTCTTTTCTTTCTTTTTGACATTTGATTCACCTTGCATTTCTGTTCTATTTTTTCATCTGTTCAGACTGAGCCAGCACTCCGCTTTTCGGGATATCCTGATACTGCTTCATATAATCACTTACCGGATTCTGATAGGTAACAACCTGATCAGAATTTGCATAGACCATTCCCAGTTCATTGATTGCTTTCTCTCTAACTTCTTCCAAATTCACAGAATCTGTGATGGAATTGTATCTTGTCGTATTTTCCTCCCGTATATCGGCAAGCTCCTGCTGCAGTTCTGAAATATGTTCAGATCGATTCGTAAGCTCTGTACGCATCTGAAGATACCATACGCATGCCACCAGTGCGATTACTGCTGCAAAAGCAAGAAATGCTACGTATGCCGGACTCATATGCAGTGCTTTCTTCCGGTTCTGTCTCACCTGACGGCTGACTCTCTTCTTACGGCGTGGCTCTTCAACCACTCGTTCCCGTCTTCGCGGCATCACCTCATTTTGCCGAACCGTATTTCCATATATGTACATTCCACTATGTGCCTGTGGGCGTCTTGCTGTCTCTACATAATTATTCCGCCTTGCTGCCATAAGGCACCACCCTTTCAAATTAAATATATCCCTTGTATTCTATCTTCTTTCAAAAATACGAAGCTTTGCGCTTTTTGAGCGGCTGTTTTCTTCCATCTCTTCTTCACTCGGAAGAACCGGCTTCTTCGTAACAACACGTCCCTTGGATACTTTACCACACACGCACACCGGAAATGTACTTGGACAAGTACAGGGATTTTCATTTTTCTTAAAAATACCTTTTACAATTCTGTCTTCCAGCGAATGGAACGTAATGATACAGATCCTTCCGCCCGGATTCAATATATCAATCATATCATCCAGCGAATCCCGAAGCACCTCCAGTTCCCTGTTGCATTCAATCCGAATTGCCTGGAATGTTCTCTTTGCCGGATGTCCTGATGTCTTCTGAACCTTCATCGGTATAGACTGTTTGATGATCTCGGCAAGCTGTCCAGTCGTTTCGATTGGACCTTTCTCACGTTCGGCCACGATATGTTTCGCGATATTTTTCGCGAACTTATCTTCTCCGTAGTCACGTATAATGCGAAAAAGGTCCATCTCACTGTAGCCATTGACGATGTCCTTTGCCGTTACACTCTGTCTGGTGTCCATTCTCATATCCAAAGGTGCATCTGCCCGATAGGAGAATCCTCGGTCTGCCGTATCCAGCTGATAAGATGACACGCCCAGATCAAGTACGATCCCATCTACTTTGTCAATGCCGATTTCATGGAGCCTCAGTTTCATATCACAATAATTGCTCCGGATTATTGTAACTCTCTCCCCGAAACTGAGTAATCGTTCGCTTGCCGCCTCGATTGCAGCAGCGTCCTGGTCTATTCCTATAAAACTCCCCTTGTTACTTAAACGCCGACATACTTCATAAGCATGTCCGCCTCCACCAAGCGTCCCATCGACGTAAATACCGTCCGGCTTGATGGCAAGGCCCTCGATTGTCTCCTCCAGTAATACTGATTTGTGTTCAAATGCCATAGTGTCCTCCTATTGAAACGAATCATTGCAATCCGTTTCGCTTTTGTGATCCGGTTAAATGCTCAGTCCCAAATCTTCCATGTCACTTGCAATATCTTCGATATTTTCCTCAACATCAGCAGTACGAGCTTCCCACGCATCCTTGCTCCAGATCTCCACCTTGTCCAGCACACCGGCAAGCACAACTTCTTTGTCCAGACTGGCATATGCACGAAGCGAAGAAGAAATCAAAACTCTCCCTTGTTTATCAAGTTCTCCTTCCACGGCGCTTCCGAGAAAGAAACGTTTAAAGTCTCTGGCCTTTTTGTTCGTGAGTGGTAAGGTTCTTAGCTTGTCTTCAAAGGCTTCCCATTCGTTTTCCGGATAGAGAAATAAGCAGCCATCCATTCCCTTGGTAATTACGAAATGTTCTCCCAGACTTTCTCGCAATTTTGACGGAATGATGAGCCTGCCTTTCGCGTCAATACTGTGATTAAACTCTCCAGTCAACATCAAGGATCACCTTCTTTCAAAGTGGTCTGCCACTTTTACACCACTTCGCTCCACTATTCACCACTTTCTACCACTTGAAACCATTGTAAACCACTTTATCTCCCTTTTCAACCCCCTTTTTCATTTTTTTATGCTCTCCCAGACTTTTCTGTAATTTTTCCTTTTTTCTCCCCAAATTGCACAAAAAGCAGAAAAATCCCCTTCCGATTCCTCTTCACCCTCCATTTAGCATCAAGTGGTGGGGAATCGTGGGGGATTTTTTCGTTTTCATATCATTGTGGGAAATTTTCCCACTTTTTTCTGTTTTTATATTAATTCACTCATTGAAATGGAGCAAATAAAATGAGCGCTGACACTTCCGGCATATCCCCGGAACTAAAAAAGAGCCTGCTCTCCGGCAGACTCTTTACTATACACTTTTTATTTTCATTATTCGGATAAATTGAGGGACTGAAGATACCCATCTACAGCAGTGTAATCCACTTCTGCCATATCTCTCGGCTGATTCTGCTCATACAAGCCGTACGCAGAATAACCAAGCCATCCAACCAGCGCCACTGCGATCACTCCCACGATGGCACTGCGCACGATGTGCATAATCTTCTGTTTCCTCATAATCTGTTTTCTATTTGCTTTTTCTTTTTTATAACAATCTACTTTTTCCTGACTCATCTTACTGTAGCTCCTTTTAAAATTAGATGCTACAATATTAGCATATTTCTTTAACAGATTCAAGCATTAGACTTTTGGATTTTCATCTTTTGTCATATGCTTTTCCGGAATGATTGTTCTTAATAGCTGGAAAGAAAAAATAACAGCTAAGTATCTGCAAACATTCCCTACAGTCTTATCCACTAACCACAACCACCAATTAAAAATCACATAAAAATCCGGATTAATCTGTAATAGATCCGGTAAGACATATTGTTCCAGGACGTATAAAGTTAATATAATCAAGCACAAAAATTCTAGCAATGTTAACTTTTTATTATTACTAATGCTATTCGGTTTCATAAATCCTCCTAAGGTATAAATATATGGTCCACTGTCTCCAAATTTCTCACTATTCTGGCTGTTTATTTGCGCAAATATTATACACTTATAATAGCACAAATAAAATCGCAACAAAGTAATGAGTAATTTCCAGGGAGAAATTATTCGTTTACACTACTAAATGCACCACTAGAGTTCACCTTTTCCAACAATTTAGTACCTATTTGTTATAGCCACTCTGCAAAAACAGATCCAAAAGACTTTATCAACACTCCAACATTTATAAGATTTATTACGAAACATACTGCTATAATAACTTTATAAACCTTTGGCAGTTCTATCCTTTTGATTCCACAATAAAGTAAAACTGCCAACATGATCACTAATCCTCCACCCGGAAACAAAGTGCCGGAAATTGCAACCATCAATACTGCAAGTCTGTTATTCCTTTCTTCCGGCTCAACTTCTATCTCAGTGTTTACTTCTTCTTGCTCATCAGCACTCTTATCCTTTAACAATTCATCGATAGAAACCTTATATATCTCACTGAGCACTACCAAATTATCAATATCCGGATACGCTCTTCCATTTTCCCATCTGGAGACCGCTTGCCGTGATATATTGAGTCTTTCAGCGACTTGGCTCTGAGAATATCCCGCATTTTCTCTTGCACTTTTTAATTTCTCAGCTAATGTCAAAGTCATTCCCTCTATTCTATACAACTATACCGCGACGATCACTCCTCCGTCATTCGCATACATACTGCTGATTCCTCTCGTATCCAGAACAAGAATCTGCTGCGGATGAAGTCTTTCATCCAGCATTTGTCTCAAAACTTCTGCACGTTCCGGGCAATTACAGTGCGAGATTGCCAGAACTTTATTTTCAACATTTACAGAGCCTTCCTCCACACAATCCACCAGTTTCTGAAGTGCTTTCTTCATTCCACGGGCCTGTCCCAGCTGGCATATCTCTCCTTTCGGAGTAGATCCCATCACTGGCTTGATATTCAGCACGTTTGCCGCGATCGCCTTAAGTCCCGTAAGTCTCCCATTTTTCCGAAGCGTTTCCAGTGACTCAAGAAGGAAAAATGTATTCTGTCCTTCAATATACTCTTCCACTTTTTCGATCACTTCCGGAAACATCAGTTCATTTTCTTCACATTCTATGATCTTACATGCGATCAATGTCTCACCGATTGATGCAGAACGGGAGTTAAATACATAAATATCCTTATCCCCATATTCCTCATGATAGAGATTGGCCCCTAGCACAGCACTGTTATAAGAGCCACTTAACTCCGCAGACAAAGTCACAACATATACCCGATCCGCATCACACCGGTATCCCTCCATATACCGTTCCGGTGAAGGGCAGCATGACTTTGGACAGTTCGGACTCTCCGCTACTTTTTTCAAGAAATCCGCCTGATCAAATGTCTCATCATCTATAATATGATAATCGTCCACATCCATCGCAAGTGATGCCGTCTCAAATATTCCTGACGCTCTCATCTCTTCTGTTAACTCTCCACAGCTGTCTACGATTATTTTATAACTCATATATCATTCCTCCCGAATCCGTCTTCAGCTTCCGCAATATGTAGTTTTCATTACCACTTTGTATATGATAACACACTCTCTAATGAAAAAAAAGACTTTTTTACTCCTCAATTTTTATCTTACGTGATACTCCCAATGCAATTCCCATTTCAATCATAAGAAATAGTACAGACGTACCACCATAACTGATAAACGGCAGTGTAATTCCCGTATTAGGAATCAGATTCACCACAACTGCCACATTCAGAATAACCTGAATTGCAATATGAGAAAAAATTCCGGTTACGATCAGAGCTCCATAAAGATCCGGGGCATTTTGTGCAATAAACAGAAGTCTATACAAAAGCAGTCCAAACAATACAAATACCATAATAGCACCGAATACCCCTAGTTCCTCACAAATAACCGTAAGGATGAAGTCATTTTGCACTTCAGGTATAATCATTTTCTGTGCACTATTGCCTAATCCTTTTCCAAAAAAGCCTCCGGAACCAATCGCGTACATTCCCTGCAGAGTCTGGAACGAAAGTGACGATGCATATTTTTCCGGATTCAGCCATGCGATAATGCGGCGCAGCCGAAAATTATCACTGTTCTCCAGCACTTTACCAAGGACAGCCGCGATTGCCACAAATGCTCCGACTCCACATCCGCCAATGATAACGAACGGTCTCATTTTCTTATGTACAACAAATAATATGAAGCAGGCAATTCCCATTACAATGATTGCCGAACTCAGGTTATCCGTCAGATAGAACACACCAAAAGCGGCTACTGCTCCCCACGCCAGTACCATAAGGCTTCCTTTCAGCTTATGAACCTTGCTTCCCATCTTACATATTAAATAAGGTATAAACAAAATGACTGCAATCTTCGTCACCTCGGCAGGCTGCATGGTCTGTCCCGTTCCCGGGATCTGCAGCCATCTTCTTGCTCCATACACCTCATATCCCAGTGGCGAATACTTTACCAGCGCCATCAGAAGCATCGCAAATCCATAAAGTGCTGCCGAGTATTTCGCATATCGATGGTAATCGATCCGGGTAACAAACAGCATAATTACAAGGCCTCCCATACTGATGATTCCCTGTCTTTTTAAATAATACATTCCATCATTAAACTTGCTCTGTGCCTCATACGCACTGGTACTATAGAGCATCACAAGTCCGAAGCAGATCAGGAATACCATCACAGCAAGAAGGCTATAATCAAAATATCGTATCGTTGTCGGCTTATTGCTTTTTTTCTTTTTATTTTTTGCCATTCCATACACTCCCAGCAGGTTTCCCCTGTTTTTCTTACTCTGCACAAGTATAGCACACCTCTTCACTTTCACACAAGAATATCTGCCTAAAAATGAAGATTCTTCTTCTTTCTGTTTTGTGGTACACTATAGACAGAATATACGAAACCATATTGTATCCGCAATAGAAACATTTTTTATGAAAGGAAAACAGACATGACGCGAGAAGAACTTTATCAATCCATTTATACACATGAAACCATTTATATTCCACCCCAAGAGGAAGGAAGTGCCGCTCTGGAAGTTGCCCTTGGATGCAGCTGGCACAAATGTACTTTCTGTGATTTTGCCCGGGATGAATTCTGCATTCATCCGCTTTCCCGCATTGAACACAATCTGCAGATCCTCGGAATGCTTCAACCAGAAAATACAAGGCTGTTTCTGCTCGGTGAAAACGCATTCTGCCTCTCCACTGAATTCTTATGTCAGATCATTGATCTTGTCGCAAAATATATGCCCAATGTACATAGAATCGCCATGTATTCCCGTGCTGATGACATACTCCGGAAAACAGATGAAGAATTGCGACTGCTGAAATCCAGAGGCGTTGCCGCTCTTCATATCGGAGTGGAGAGCGGAAGCGACCCGATTCTGGCAGAACGGTGCAAGGGCGTGACATCCGCACAGATTCTGGATGCTCTGCATCGTCTGGAGCAAACAGGCATCGATTACTTTGTCACCATTATCCCCGGACTTGGCGGACGTGAGTATTCCCATCTCCATGCACTAGAAACAGCCCGACTTCTGAATCAGCTCCATCCAAAAAACATATGGTGTCTGAAGCTGAAGCTCTGGGAAGACACAAAGCTCTGCAAAGAAGCACAAAAAGGATTTTTCCAGATGATGACTCCGGAAGAAATCCTTTTGGAAGAGCGCCTGATGCTTGAAAATCTGCACGTGAAGGACTGTCTGTTCGAAGACACGACCGTTCTGGACCAGTATACCATTTACGGAATGCTTCCCGACCAGAAAAAAGACCTTCTTCGTGCAATCGATTACCTGCTCGCCAGACCATAGCTATTTCGTTTTCAATCATTCTATACATGAAATGTCTTTTCCATTTCCTCGCGGAACTCGCGCCCTTTAAAAAGGATCAGCGCGGTGAGTGTCAGGAATGAAAATGCAATACTGATGACCGACGGTGCCGTCACGTTAACCAGCCCTGTCAGGATAAAAACCAGCGGGAAAAACAGTCCATACCCTGCCGCCATCACAAAGTAGATCATATACTGTTTTGGATGGCGGTAGTATATTTTGGAAATGATCATCATGGAAATGATAATCACAATACTGACAACCGGAAAAACAAAATCCACCGACCATCCGTGCCATCCTGTCAGCAGATCCCACACTGTACAGACGGTCGTCACCACAGCCAGCTGCCACATAGCATTTTTCAAAAGATTGTATCGTTTAAAGAATGCAACCGCAAGTGCAAGCCACATACTGAATGCACCCCCGCATATTTTCAGTGATAATCCGAAATGTCCATCCACACAATAATCACTCCCCAGTGCGATGACCGCTGCCGCAATACATAAGAAGGTAAATATCCGAAATACTTTCATTCCAATCGAATCAGCAGTCGCCTCTTCCGGATATTCAGTCTCAAGCAGTGTCACCTTGATTCCCTCTTGTTCAAGAATGCAAAAAAAGTTCTTCTTGATCACCGAACTGTCAAATCTTGACGTAAATCCCAAATAAACATTCTCTTCAAATGAACACATACATAGTTCCACTTTCGGTGTGCTGGTAAATACACCGAAACGCTCAATATACTTCGCATAGTCTTCCGGCATACGAATGATTCCCATATTGGAAAAAATCGCCGTTATCTCCTTTGCCGAACTGCGTGATCCAAAACCGATGCAGAAATTCTTTAATCCAAGCGGTGCGAGCCGCAGGATCGGATGCACTTCAAGTGCAAAATATTCACTCATCCGTTCCCTCATTTTCTCTTTTGTGAGGCCCTCGTCAAAATATTGCTTCACCTCACGGATCACTTCGTTCAGACTATCTTTTCCCTGACCGAAACGGTGTTCCACCTCCAGCCAGCTAAAAAAATTCAGCATGGAATCTGTCGGGAAAAATTTCCGCAGATTGACAGGCACCATAAGCGCCACCGGTTTTTCCTCCTGACGCCTGGACATTTTCCCGTGAATCGCGCACATCAGAACCGCTGTTAAGTACACCGTCATCGACACACCATATTCCTTCGCCTTTTTCGCAAGATCCGCCACTTTCACTTCTGCTTCCGTCACCTGAAGGCTTCCGAGATCACTGTTTCTTCTAATCTGATATGCTTTTCTCCGGTTCTTTTTTCTGCCCTTATTATCACGAGAATAGTACTTCGCAAATCCGTCGTCTTCCTGGTCCGAAACAGTAACCGTCTTCTCGTTTAATTCAAGATCCGCCAGCCCGTCCCCTTCATGTACTAGGAACAAATAATTCTTCACCAGCTCCCGAATAAATTCACTGGCTCCCGTCCCATCTGTCAGTGCATGAAAGACCTCAAAATTAATCCTCTTCTTATAATATGTCACTTCAAACAAAAGCTCTTTCTTGTCCCGGATGTACAGATTTCTGCAAGGTTCCCGGGTTTCTTTCCGAACGACCGGGCGCAGATTACTCTGTTCAAGATAATGCCAGAACAAGCCTTTTCTCATCACCGACAAGAACATCGGATATTTAACCAGCGTCCTGTCCAGCGCCTGCTGAAGCTTTGCTTCCTCAATTTCCTCTCTTAATTCACAATAAAAGCGGAATACACGGGTATCCCTTTTCGTACTTGCTGCCGAAAAAAGTTTTGCCGCGTTGTCCAGTTTCCGCCAATACGCACCCCTCGACTGCATGACGGCTATTCCCTCCTCAAAAAATTATTTATAATATCAAAACTTTCCTGTACGTGATTGCTTTTGATTCCCAGGGCAAAAAAACCGTGAAGTGCGTTCTTGATCCGGTAGATTTCTACCCTGTTTCCTGCCGCTTCCAGTTTTCTTCCATATGCCTCTCCCTCATCTCTTAATGGATCATATTCCGCGGTTATGACCAGCGTATCCGGCTGATTTTGCAGATTCTCTTCCAGAATCGGTGCAAAATAGGGATTCATCCGATCCTCTTCTTTCCCCGCGTAAAAATCAAGGTAATCTCTTAGTTTTCCTGCTGTCAGAAGATAATCTGTCCCATTTTCCCTAACAGAATCAAATGATGAATTTTCCGAATAATCATTATTCGTTGCTGGGTAGATTAGAATCTGCCTTCTGGGGAGAAATTCTCCTCTGTCTCTTGCCATTAGTGAAAGTGCTGCAGCCAGATTTCCTCCTGCGCTGTCTCCTATCAGTGTAATATCCTCTGAATTCACATTCAAAAGAAACTCTTTTTCATACATTGCCTTCGCCACCGCATAGCAGTCCTCAAGCCCGGTCGGGAACTTGTGCTCCGGAGCAAGCCGGTATTCAATCGCCGCCACGATATGCCCTGTGGCATTCGCAAGGCGGGCACATATCCTCTCATAATTATCTACATGTTCGGTGGACCACCCGCCGCCATGCAGGAACAGCATCACCCGCATTCCATTTGGCACCTGCTCTTCCTGAAATGTCTTCTCATCCGGGAAAAACAACCGGACCGGCACCAGATGATCCCCATTGTAAATACGTGTATCTACCGTCCGATAGAAGATCTTCATAGGATCCAGCCGTTTCAAATCTGCCAGCTGTCTGGATTTCTCCACATCTATTTCTTCAAAAGACAATGCTTTTAATATTTTCTTTGCTGCTTTATTGATATCCATATTATCTCCTTCCAGTTTTCTAATATTCATTTTGCGGGTTTTCCATACAGATGTCAAGTATTAGCGGCGAAGCTTCATTTTCTTTTAACTTCAAACAAATTTTTCGTTTACATTTTTATGCTAACCTTATATAGTTAAAATAGGATTTAGTCAGATGGGAGGAAACACACATGCCTGCATTTTATGCACACAACCGTTTTGGGGAAAAAGTAGCCCAAAAAACAGACGGAGAATTAAACGAAATCATTTCCAAATACTATGTACAATTTCAGATTGGTCTCCAGGGACCGGATATTTTCTTTTTTTACCGGCCATGGAAAAGTAATCGTGTATCCAAATATGGTTACCACCTTCACGAAGTATCAGCAGCATCCTTCTTCACACATGCGCTGACTGTCGTAAAAGAAAAAGGACGTGACAGCCGGGAATACGCCTATCTCCTGGGTTTCATCTGCCACTACATTCTTGACAGTGAATGTCATCCTTATGTATCTGAAATGATGGAAGCTCTTGATGTCGAACATTTGGAAATTGAAGAAGAATTTGAAAAAATGCTTCTTCGCAAAGACGGAAAGAATGCTCTTTCCTATCCACTTGCTGACCTTGTCCCGACAGACAGCGTAACCGCAAAAACAATTTATCCTTTCTACCGTAATATGAATCCGGTCATTATCCGGGAGGCATTGAAAGACCTAAAACTGGTAAAAAGAATCTTTACGGCTCCATGTATCGTCAAACAGGCCATTCTGAACGGAGCAATGCATTTAACCGGAAAATATGATTATTGGAAGGGGCTGATGCATCAGCGGAAAGACAACCCCAAATGCACAGTCAGCAACGAGGGTCTTTACCTGCGGTTCAAAGGTGCTGTTGACATCGCTGTAACCATGCTTTACAGCTTTGACGAAAGTCTTTGTACCGGCACAGAACTCCATTCGCGTTTTGAACGCACATTTGAATAGAAGGAGGCATCTGAATGAATAATACAAAACTTACAAAACTGGAAAAATGCTGGATTCTGTACGATGTAGGAAATTCTGCATTTATTATGCTGGTATCCACGATCATTCCGATCTATTTCAACTTCCTGGCCGGTAATGCAGGAATATCCGAAGTGGATTATCTTGCCTATTGGGGATATGCTGCTTCTGTCGCAACAGTCATGGTAGCCATCATTGGTCCAATTCTCGGCACATTGGCAGACACCCGCAATTTCAAAAAGCCCTTGTTTACAATCTCCATGATGGTCGGGGTACTTGGCTGCGCAGCACTCTCTTTTCCTAAATCATGGGTCCTGTTTCTGGCTGTCTTCGTAATTGCAAAAGTGGGATACAATGCCAGCCTGATTTTCTATGATTCCATGCTGGTCGATATCACAACAGAAGAGAAAATGGACTCCGTTTCATCACACGGCTATGCATGGGGATACATCGGAAGCTGCATTCCATTTGTTATATCTCTGGTTTTTGTTCTGATGTACGATAAAATCGGGATTTCCATGACCACTGCCATGATGCTTGCCTTTTTTCTTAATGCACTCTGGTGGCTTGTTGTCACGATTCCATTGCTGAAAAATTATCATCAGACAAATTATGTGGAACTGCCCGATCATCCGATCAAAAACAGTTTTAAACGCCTTGCAGTCACTCTGAGGGATATAAAGAAACATAAAAACATTTTTTTGTATCTGCTTTCATTTTTCTTTTTCATAGATGGTGTGTATACGATCATCGAAATGGCTACCGCTTACGGAAGTGCACTGGGCCTGGATTCACAGGGATTGTTACTTGCCCTTTTGGTCACTCAGCTTGTTGCTTTTCCATGTGCCCTGATTTTTTCCGTGCTCTCCAAGAAGTTTGATACCGATTTTCTGATCAAAATCTGCATCGCAGCTTACACCGGAATTGCACTCTTCGCCATCCAGCTTGATAAGCAATGGGAGTTCTGGCTGCTCGCTGTTCTTGTCGGTATGTTCCAAGGCGCGATTCAGGCACTCTCCCGCTCTTACTTCGCCAAGATCATCCCTGCGGAGAAATCCGGAGAATACTTTGGTATATACGATATCTGCGGAAAAGGAGCCTCTTTCATGGGAACCACACTGGTCGGACTGGTTGCCCAGATTACCAATGTAGCAAATGCCGGTGTTGCAATCATTTCCGTGATGTTTATCATCGGATATGTTCTTTTCTGCAAAGCCGCAAAACTAAACAAAGCGTGATTAGCGATGATTTCTGGTAATTATTTATAATTTGCCAGCTTTTTCCAAAGAAATATGATTTTTTTGCACAAAAATATGGAAATATGAGCAAAAAAATTGTATAATATATTGCATCAAGCGAAAGAGAGGGTTCACTTATGAAGCAAAATAATATGTTAGCAATGATTTTGGCTGGTGGACGTGGTTCCCGTCTTCATGACCTGACCAATAAAGTGGCAAAACCGGCCGTCTCATATGGTGGGAAGTACCGTATCGTTGATTTTCCCCTCAGTAACTGTGCAAACAGCGGAATCGATGTTGTCGGTGTTCTGACACAGTACGAATCCGTTCTGCTGAACAGCTACGTAGCTGCAGGCGGCAGATGGGGACTTGACGCAAAAGATAGCGGTGTTTTTGTACTTCCACCACGTGAGAAAGCGGATTCCAATCTGGATGTTTACCGTGGAACTGCTGATGCCATTTCCCAGAACATTGATTTCATCGATTCTTATTCTCCAGAATATCTTCTTGTACTTTCCGGAGACCATATTTACAAAATGAATTACGCCAAGATGCTTGCCCATCACAGAGCATGTAATGCTGATGCTACGATTGCCGTTATCGAAGTACCGATGAAAGAAGCAAGCCGTTTCGGCATCATGAATACAGACGAAGAAGGCACGATCGTAGAATTCGAAGAGAAACCGCCACAGCCGAAGAGCAATCTTGCTTCCATGGGTATCTACATTTTCAACTGGAAGCTGCTTCGCAAAATGCTGTTGGCAGATATGAAGAATACGGAGTCTAATCACGACTTTGGTAAGGATATCATTCCGACCATGCTGAATGACGGAAGAAAACTGGTTGCTTATAAATTCCAGGGATACTGGAAAGATGTAGGAACCATCGATTCCCTTTGGGAAGCAAATATGGATCTTTTAAATGGAAACGAGCTTGATTTAAGCGATCCGACCTGGAAGATTTATACCGAAGACGTTACAACTCTTCCTCATTACATAGGCGCTGAAGCTAAGATCAACAAGGCTTTCATCACACAGGGCTGTACCATCAACGGCGAAATCACGAACTCCGTTCTTTTCACCGGAGTTAAAGTTGGTGAAGGCGCCAAGATTATCGACAGTGTACTGATGCCGGGTGTTGAAGTGGAAGACGGAGCCGTTGTTACCCGCGCTCTGGTTGCCGACGGCATTAAGATCGGCAAACAGGCTGTTGTCGGTTCTGCTGACAGCGAACATATCGAACTGGTAGCAAAACGTGTAAAGGGGGTAGAATAATATGTATAACGCATTTGGAATCGTCACTTCTTCCGGCAGAGATATCTGGGTAGAGGGACTTCAGGACTATCGTCCAATCGGTTCGTTCTCTTTCCTCGGAAGATATCGAGTAATAGACTTTGCAATTTCTAATATGAGTAACAGTGACATTGACCGCATCCAGGTATATATCAGAAGAAAACCTCGTTCTCTTGTCGAACATCTCGGAAGTGGACGCCAATACAATATCAACTCAAAACGCGGCAATCTGCAGATCCTGTTTTCCGATGATGGTGCTGAGCACAGTATCTATAACACGGACATCGCCATGTTTATGGAGAACCTGGAATGCATTCAGAGAATGCATCATCCATATGTAGTCATCGCACCGAACTACATGGTATACACTGCAAACTATGATACTCTGCTTCAGAATCATATAGATTCCGGTGCGGATATCACAGTTCTGTACCATTCAGTTGATAATGCAAAAGAAGCATTCCTGAACTGCAATACTTTGAACCTGAACCGTCAGAAAGGTGTTCTTTCTATCGAGAAAAATCACGGTAATGCTAAGAACAGAAATATTTTCATGGATACATATATTATGAAGAAAGATTTGTTTATCGAGCTCGTACAGAAAGCTCACAAACTTTCTTCTATGTACACACTGGCTGACATCGTCAGTGCAGAATGTGAAGAACTGGATGTGCGCGGAATTTCTCATCGCGGTTATTTTGCTTCCATCACAGATTTCAAGAGCTACTATGATGCTAACATGTCGTTGATCGACTACAAATCAGCAATGAGCCTTTTTGATGAGGACTGGCCGATCTACACACGTACCAATGACTCCTGCCCGACGAAGTATCTTGAAACAGCAAGCGTGAAATCCTCTGTTGTTTCCAACGGCTGCCTGATCGAAGGTACGATCGAGAATTCAATTCTCGGACGTGGATGCGTCGTGAAACCTGGTGCTGTTGTAAAGAATTGTGTGGTATTCCCAGGTGTTGTAATCGCAGAAAACGTACATCTTGAGAATTTGGTTGTTGACCGGAGAGCACAAGTGATTCATGCAAAAGAAATCATTGCTCCGGCTGATCATCCGGGATATATCAAACGTGAAGATACTCTTTAATAAGGGAACACAAAGCGGAGCATATCTGACCGGTATGCCCCGCTTTTATAATTGATTATTTTATTCTCCAAAGATCATTTCGAATGCCACCTGTATTCCCAAAATAAGCGAATCCTTCTCTATATATTCCTCTCTTGTATGTGCACCATGTCCATAGTAACATCCCACACAGACCGAAGGGATTCCCATTGAAAGCGGAATATTACAGTCGGTAGAACCGCAGTTCTGCTCCGGATTCTTTCCGATCACGTTTTTTACTGCCTTCATTGCTTTTTCCGTCAGCCTTTCCTGCCTGGCCGCATCCACACCTTTGCCACACGGGCGAAGTCCGATCACCTCATATTCTATATCCAGCCCTTTATCTTTCTCTTCCCGTATCGTCTTCTCAAAATGCTGTTCCATCATCTGCAAATGTTCACTGGTATCGGAACGGAATTCATACAGTATCTCCGCATTCTGGGCAATCACATTCACCCCGGTTCCCCCGGAGATCAATCCCACATTATAGGTTGTCTTCCCGCCTTCCGGCACTTGAACGCGATAGAGCTTCTCGATGATTCCGGCCATTTTCTCGATTGCGTTATCTTTTCCGAAATCTCCGAAAGAATGTCCGCCTTCTGTGGCTATCCGGATTCGGTACCGTTTTGAGCCGACCGCGCGGTTTACAATTTTGTCAAGTTCACTGTCAAATGTACAGAAATTCCGGATTCGTTCTCCGTAACCCCGGCAGATTGCTTTAACTCCTTTCAGATTTCCAAGTCCCTCTTCTCCAGAATTGCATACCAGCAGCATGCCCGCCGCTCCGTTCTTCTTCTGTTGCTCTCCGAATCCTTTCTGTTCCTTTTCCCATTCACCGTTTCTGATCTTACCTGCAATATATTTTGCCGCCATCAAAATACAAACCACACAGGCTGTATCATCTCCGATTCCCGGACAATAGATTTTCCCGTCACATTCTGTTAACGGAAGCGCTTCCGTATCAGGAAACACCACATCCAGGTGTGCCATATACACATCGATTTCTTCCGCTTGATGGATATCGACCGGGTATATCACATTGAACGCTTCATCCATATACACCCCTTGTGCCCCCTGCCTTTCCAGCCAGTCACGGCAGAACTTTGCACGCTTCTCCTCCTGATTCGAAGATGCCGGAATCTGCGCCAGTTCTTTCAGAAGTTCAAGTGCTTCTTCTTCATGATCCTGAATAAACTCCCTCATCTCTTCACTCAACATATTTTCTCCTCCTTCGCTAACCTGCATTTCCCATACGTTCCGATATGATCACCCCAGTCATTGTGAGCACCGTTCCTGCTGCTGACATCCATGTGATCTTCTCATGCAGGACAACAATCGATGTAATGATCGTGATGACCGGAATCAGATAAATATAAACACTGGTCTTAATCGCTCCCAGAATTTCCACTGCCCGGTTCCATGTCACAAAGCAGACTGCACATGCGCCCACACTCAGATATAATAAATTCAGCAGATTTCCGGGAGTTCCAAATTGCACCGCCTTGACATCAAATCCGAAAACAAATGCCAGCGGAAGCATCATCAGGATGCCGTAAAAGAACATCCTTCTGGTGGCAGGGATCACCGGATACCCGAAGTCTCCCGCCTTTCTGGCCAGAATCGCATAAAGTCCCCACATCATCGCAGCCACCACACTCAGCATGTCCCCTGCAAAATTAAGCCGGACACCATCCTGTCCACTGAAACTAATCATCGCAATTCCTACGATTGCGAAAATAAATCCGACAAAAAAGCTTTTCTTCAATTTCTCATCTTTCAAAAACAGGTGCGCACTGATGCCGATAAAAAATGGTGAGATTGAAGTGATGACTCCCACATTTGACGCCTGCGTATAGAGAAGCGCTACATTTTCAAACAGATAATACAGACAGATTCCCGTAAGTCCGGCACCTGCAAAATACAGCTCATGCTTTCTATTCGTCACTTCCATTTTCCGTGGACTCATGATCCACAAAATGATATATCCGATCACAAATCTTAAAAGCAGCAATTCGATCGGTGAAAAATCTTCAAGCAATATCTTGCTTGAGATAAAAGTCGTTCCCCAGATAACGACTGAAATTGCTGCCATGATATGTCCGGTAAATTGTTTCTTTTCCATGAACTTCTCTCTTTCATTATCACAATTCTAAAATGATTCCGAAAAACATTTTTCTGATTTCCGCCCCATTTCTATCTAGTATAATACATTTTCTTCCGCATGACCACCAATAAAATGGGCGATCTGGAAATTACTCCAGATCAGCCATGTATTTCTGATAATATTCCATTGTAAATTCTTTCGGAAAGACTCTGGAATAATAATAACCCTGTATCATTCTCATGGCATCTTCTCTTGTCATTCTGAGTGACCGTTTCAGCTGACTGCTTCCCTGCTTCTGCTTCATCTCCAGCATTGCATAATTGCTGTCCGGATCGTAACACCGCAGCCGAATCTTCCTTCTACATTCCACCCCGCCTGCTTTTCAAAATAATCGTCGTCATAGACTGTGTCAAAATATAGAGAACGAATCATATAACCATTTGTTCCATTGTGTTCATCCTGTATAAGCACCTGTTCCAACTGGTGGCTCTTTTTAATGAATTCTTCAACATTAATAAGAAATTTCTTCTCTTCACGAAATACTCGATTCAATTGCATCCTCCTGTTCAGCCTGTCCTGAAACGCAACTCACCACCTGTAGTAGTGGGAGTCTTGTCTTCTTTCAAAACAAAAAGCCGGCTGCAACCCATTTCGTTGCAGCCAGCCTATCATACATCATTTCTTGCTTAGACGCTTAGCTTTCCGTCCCTGCCTTTCAGCAGGTTTGGCAATCAATTGATGCGATTATTATACACCATATTTTTCAATTACGTCAACATTCATCATCTTTTTTTCACATGTTTCTTCCACACACTTTTCACGCGTTCTTTGTCACCATCCAAATATCTTTTATTTTCCCGGACACTTCTTATCAGCCATCTGTTATAATAAATACATATTATTCTATTATATTGATACCGGAAAGGAAACGCTTATGATTAAAATACTCGAGAAATACTTTGATATCTTTTGTACGATCGGCTCACAGAAGACCTATCAAAAAGGCGAATTTATCTATCTTCAAAATGATTCCGCCGACTATTTATACCTGATTCTATCAGGCAGAGTCCGCGTATATACCCTTTCTTCTTCCGGGCGTGAAACGACTCTGGAGATTCTGGAAAAAGGCCGTATATTCGGCGAATCCTCTTTTCTGAGTGATCATGTTCGCCCAACCAGTGTTGCCGCAGTTACCGAGGTACGCCTTGCCACTTGTCTGGTCTCCGACCTGATCCCACTGCTGCGCGAAACGCCCGAATTGATGGTTCTCCTTTTCCAGCATTTAAGCGAGACGTGTAATCATCTTTCAAGACAGATATACCGCCTCACCAACTACGACAGCCGAAAACGCATTGCAAGTTTTCTGTTGGAAGAGACGGCTTCCCCCAACCGGGACAAAGGAATTCTGGACAATGTCCTTCCTTATACACACGCCGAAATCGCAGAAACTCTGGGTCTGAACCGGGTAACCGTATCAAGGGTTCTTTCCGCTTTTGCCGATCAGGGCCTTCTGAAAAGCCACTATGGTAAAATTATGATCACCGATCGGAACGGTTTATATCAAATCCTCAAAAACGGAGCTTATTTGTAGCATACGCTACAGTTTTCCGGACACATTACTTTTATAATAGTGCCCGGAGGTAAAAAATATGAAAAATAAATTTATTTCTTATATTATGATCATTTTCGGCGGGACCCTGACCGCTGCCGCATTTGGCCTTTTCGTCCTTCCACAGGGCTTTGTGGCAGGCGGTGTGACCGGTCTTTCCGTCATACTGTCTGGTTTTATGAACCTGCCTTTATCCTGGATCGTACTCGCCATCAACCTGATTCTTTTTGCACTGGGATGGATCTTTGCCGGAAAAGAGTTCATTTTCAAGACTCTGATCATGACCTTTCTGTTCCCGACTCTTCTTGAACTATTCGGCAGAATCACAATATTCGACGCGCTGTCCGCCGACCCTTTCCTGAGCAGTCTGCTCGCAGGCTGTCTCTTAGGTATCGGCTCCGGTCTGATTCTCCGTGCAAATGGTTCCAGCGGCGGTTTTGATATTTTAGGAGTCGTCCTCAACAAAAAATTCCAGATTCCGGTATCTTCAGTCATGTACGTCTGTGATTTCGTGATCATTTTGTATCAATCCGTATCCAAACCGCTTCTTTCAACGGTTTACGGAATTGTCGTCATTCTGTGCAGCAGCATCATGGTAAACAAAATCATCACACAGGGTGAATCCAAAGTACAGCTGTTGATTTTCTCAAAAGAACGCGAGACGATCCGTGAACATCTGCTGAAGACATTTGATACCGGAGTTACATTATTAAATGCTGAAAGCGGATATCAAAAAGAGAAAGCAAAAGTCATACTGACTATTCTGCCTTATAATAAAGTCAGTTCTGTTAAGAAAATGATTTATACGGTAGACCCCTATGCTTTTACGGTGATTAATGGGGTAAATTATGTGGGCGGACGCGGATACAGCATCCGGAGGTAGGCACCTGCGGATGCTGTATTCACGTCCTTTTACCAAAGGCCACATCTTCTGTTTTATACTTCCTTTTCTTTTGGAAGTGCAATATTCAAAACAATCGCAATAATCGCAGCCGGTACAATTCCGGATCCGCCGAACACAAGCTGAAGTGCCTGCGGCAGCTGCGATAAAATGCCGCTGTTCACACCAATTCCATATCCCAATCCCAATGCAACCGATACGATAGTAATATTCCGCATCGTCAACGTCTCTTTTGTTATAAGCTGAATACCACTAATGACAATGGATGAGAACATCATAACAGCTGCACCTCCCAGGACACTCTGCGGCATAATGGAGATCAGCGCTGCCAGTTTCGGGAACAGTCCGCAAAGAATCAAAAATAACGCACCGATTGCAAGAGCACCGCGGTTTACGATCTTCGTCATCGTTACCAGACCGACATTCTGGCTGAAAGAAGTATTCGGAAGCACTCCAAAAAGCGCTGCGAAACTGGAGCCGACTCCGTCACATACCACACCTCCGGAAAGCTCACTGTCTGTCGCCTCTCTTCCCATTCCGCCTTCCATAACACCGGAAATATCGCCGACCGTCTCCACGGCCGTCACAACGAACATGATCAGGACAGGAATAATCGCACGAAGATCAAATCTCAACTTTACCGGGAGCAAAGACGGCAGTGCGATCCATTCTGCCTGCGCTACTTTATCCCAATTCAACACCCATGCCTTCGTATACTCCACACCCTCAGCATTGACAGCGGTGTGCGGAAGTACAGCTCCCATGATGGCCGCTGCTATGTAACCTACGATAATTCCAATTAAAATGGAGGACGCGCTGGTCATTCCGGTCGTTCCATGTTTAAGGATAATAATCACCACCAGCACAAGGAATCCCAGAAGCAGATTCTCTACAGAACCAAAGTCGTTCGCATTATTTCCTCCTCCAAATGAATTGACACCCACTCCGATCAATGACAATCCGATGGAAAGTACTACCGTTCCGGTCACGACTGCCGGGAAGAATTTTCTCAAAGGTTTGATCAAAAATCCAAGCACACTTTCAAACAAACCGCCCAGAACAGAGGCTCCCATGATGGCACCATACGTAGCTACACCGCCTCCCATGACACCTACCACACTATTAAATACTCCTATGAATCCGGAACTGGTACCCATGATGATCGGCACCTTCCCTCCGATTGGTCCGATTGCATAAAGCTGAACCAGCGTGACAATACCAGCCACGATCATTGCATTCTGCAGCAGTTCTACCTGAAGATCCGCAAATTCAGCACCTACCAGCCCACATGCTCCCGTAATAATAAGCAGCGGCGTAAGGTTACCTACAAACATTGCCAAAACATGTTGAAGACCCAACGGAATTGCTTTTTTAAGAGGAAGTTTCCCATAAAAATCATACTCCGCTCCTTTGTTTTCTACGTTATTCACTTTACTCTCTCCTTACTTATGTAAATATATTACTTTTCTATAATAGTATATCATTGTCAAATACGCAAGAACTGAGTCAAATAAATATTTTTCGATTATTTCATACAATCGGAAAAGCGCATATGCCAAACTCCATATGTATGTCAAAAACTCCCACGCAAAATAAGTGCAATGGAAGTTCCTTTTTTAACTATTTAATTTCTTATTCCTATCACCAACAGTGTACAACTTCTGAGCGATAGCCGCCTGTTGGGTTTAAGGTGGATAGAAGGACACTTAAAACAAATTCCTTTCAACCACCTATTTCTGCTTCATCTGAAGAAGAAAATCTCCGATCAATTCATAAAAAGTCACCTCTATCCGGCAAAACCAAATAAATTCGAATTTACTTTCTTCTCTCATACTCCGCAATCAGTAACGGCTGAATCAACGGATAAGTCCATTCATCTGGTAATTCATCCAGCAAGACCACCTTTTCCATTTCACTGTGCAATTCTTCTTCAAACTCTGTTATATCTGCAAAATACAGCATTCCATATGTTTCTTCGCCTGTATCATTTACTCTATTTTTCCCTGTAACAGAATATACGCAAATGGGGGTTATTGAAAACTCAAGTGCCCCAGTTTCTTCTTTCAGCTCTCTCCTGGCTGTATCTTCAATTAACTCTCCAGCTTCTCTATGACCACCTGGTACTTCATAAGTATCTCTATCTCTATGTTTACAAAACACCCATTTACTATTTGATTTGGAAATTATAACAGCAAATTTCAACAAATCATCATCAATCTTATCATAAAACTTAACTAGCATTTTTCTCCTTTATCTTTCACATAAAACCAGAATACCTTCTCCATCAATTCTGCTTATTATTTCTCTTATAGTTGTAATCTCCTCACTTTTGACAAGGTTGACCTTTTTCGGTTGCTCAAACTGATAGCACTCTTTAATCAATTTGCAGACCGTATCATCTACGCCTGCTTTTTGTTTCCGCCATAAGTACCTCCGTGATATTTTATCTTATTTGCTCTGCACCTACCACCTATCACAATCCCCTGGTCAATTCAAATCTTTCTCATACTAGATTTCTCATCATCAAATGTATTCAAAAATTCCCTGAATAGCATCAGATACGTTAATCATTTCTGAAATTGGCAATCTATCTACTTTCTTGTAACCACGAAGCGACATATCTAACAACGCAAGTTTTTCACATTGTATATAGCCTTCATTTTCTTCTGTATCCATCCATATATGAAGAGGACCCGGAGTAGAATTTTTAATAATTGGACATCCAATTATTTCACCACTAGTATTAAAAAAACCCTTACTAACCACCAATACGGGATGTTTTATTTTTTCAATCTTGAGAATATCTCCTTGATGTAAAAATTCCATTACCATACCTCTCTTCCGGCAGGTTCACCCCAATCATATTCGCCATCAAGCATTAGCTTTCCATCAAACTCAGCGGCTCTCTCTTCCAAAGTTTTATGACGAAATGGTTTCACCAAAGTGATTACACCATTTGATACCGTGACATCCAAAAACTCATTCAATGTGACTCCTGCACTTCTCAACACTTCTTTTGGCAATCTAATTCCTTGACTATTTCCCCATTCTTTTACCTGTGCTTGCATATAGATACCTCCTTATGCTTAGTATATACATAGTATATACTAAATGACAGAAAATATCAATTAAATTCTCTTGATAGCAATAAATGTGCAGATAAATATGTTTGTAACGAAATGCTGATTTCATTCTAATATGCTTCTTTGTAGGTGAAGGAAATGCACTTAAAAACGTTTTCTGTATACGCGGGATGGTTCTCCATTGATATCGTTCATCATTTACAAGGAGCAACACTTTCACATTTTCGCCTACATAGGCGGGAGTCATCCCTCATCTGATAGATCTATTTCATAGCCACAAATTTTGCATCTTCTTCATCGAAATAGTCATCCATATTACTGCTAAATCCGCTTGCCTTCCAAGCTTGTTCAAATGTAATATCTTTTATATTACTCAAGAAGACAAATGTGCTGTCTTTAGTTGAATTATTCATTCTACCTGTAATTTCCAATCTATATTGGTATGTATAATCGTCTGTTTTCCAAGTCTCGTCACTCATTTCATAATACCTGACCATAGTAACCAGCTTATCATTTTCAAAATATTCTTCAACGAATTCTGAGTTCGTCACCTCATAAGTCTTGATTACAGATGGTTCTGTTTGAGCGGAAGCAGGTTTCGTCCATTCACCTGTATCAACATTCTTTTGTAACACAAGTTCATATCCACCATCTGCACGACAAAAATAGATTTCTGCATCATTTTCATCCAAGTCTAATTCAAATTCGCTTTTTGCACCAAATGAACTATTAAGTCCTCCAAAAGTTGAAAAAAAAGTAAGGTAATGTGGTTTTACCCCACCACCACCATCCTTAAAACCTCTTATATATCCCATAGACGACATAACCCCGACATTGAAATTCAACTTTTTTCCATCTTCTGATACGGAATATTCAGTTAATACCACATCTGTTCTCCTTCTAAATCCCGCTCCAATAAAAAAGGATAAAACCAGTACACCTATGACTATTATTGTAACAATAACTATCTTCTTTTTCTTCATACGAGGAACCCTCCCGACTTATATTTATCTATTGATTATCGAAGAAATAACCGGTTTCTCTTCTCTATCCAATAGTGGTGTCATCCCACCAGCATTTCCACTTGCGTGAAAGACATAGTTTACACCACAGACTTTTTCCTTATTCATAAACCTTCCTCTCTTTATCAAATTCTTGAATGTGATATAGTGTAATTTTACCCTCTCCACCATTACGGCTGAAAAATAACTTTTCCAGAATATAACCGTGAATTTTAATTATCAATTACGGCTGCAATACACCTTTTGTTATTTGTAACCGTTTGATTCATTTAAATTTACGGCTGTAATCAAATTTTTGTATTCTGAGCCGTTTGATTTGCCTATATTCCACGGCTACAATCAAGATTTCTGTATCTCGAGCCGTTTTGTTCCTTTATTTCTACAGTTACATACCTATTCTTTCATATTATAGCCGTTCCGCGCTGTAAAATCCATCCCATACTAATAAATCTATTCTAATAATAAATCCACTCCTCGCCCGGCGCACCACTTAAAAAGATCCCCTGGACTTTTTTGACGTATGCATGACAAAAAAACTCCCATCACACGATAAGTGAAATGGGAGTTTTTTTATTAACTAATTAATTTCTTTATACCTGTCACCAGCGGTGCATTACTTCTGAGCGATAGCAGCCTGTGCTGCAGCCAGACGTGCGATCGGTACACGGAATGGTGAGCAAGATACATAGTCAAGACCGATCTTGTTGCAGAATTCTACAGAAGACGGATCTCCACCGTGCTCTCCACAGATACCGATGTGAAGCTTCGGATTAACCGGTTTTCCTAAGTTAATAGCCATTTCCATTAACTTACCAACGCCATTCTGATCAAGTTTAGCAAACGGATCATTCTCGAAGATCTTAGCATCATAGTATGCGTTCAGGAACTTACCAGCGTCATCACGTGAGAAGCCGAATGTCATCTGTGTCAAGTCGTTTGTACCGAAGCAGAAGAAGTCAGCTTCTTTAGCGATCTCATCAGCTGTAAGAGCAGCTCTTGGGATCTCGATCATAGTACCTACTTCGTATTCAAGGTCGATGCCTGCAGCAGCGATTTCTGCGTCTGCAGTCTCAACAACGAATTTCTTAACGTATTTTAACTCTTTGATCTCGCCAACCAGCGGAATCATGATTTCCGGTTTAACTGCCCAATCCGGATGAGCTTTTTTAACATTGATAGCTGCACGGATAACAGCCTTTGTCTGCATCTTAGCGATTTCCGGATAAGTTACAGCAAGACGGCATCCACGATGTCCCATCATTGGGTTGAATTCATGCAGAGAATCGATAATAGCTTTGATCTGCTCTACAGTCTTACCCTGAGCATCAGCAAGTTTCTTGATATCTTCTTCTTCTGTCGGAACGAATTCATGAAGCGGCGGATCAAGGAAACGGATAGTAACCGGATTTCCTTCCAGTGCTTCGTAAAGTGCTTCGAAGTCTCCCTGCTGTTCCGGAAGGATTTTCTCAAGTGCAACTTCTCTTTCTTCTACAGTCTCAGCACAGATCATTTCACGGAATGCATCAATTCTGTTTCCTTCGAAGAACATATGCTCTGTACGGCAAAGTCCGATACCTTCTGCTCCAAGTTCACGAGCTTTCTTAGCATCTGCCGGTGTATCAGCATTTGTACGAACTTTCATTGTTCTGTATTTGTCAGCCCATCCCATGATTCTTCCGAATTCGCCTGCAATCGTAGCATCAACAGTCGGGATGATTCCATCATAGATGTTACCTGTAGATCCATCAAGAGAGATCGGATCTCCTTCATGGAATTCTTTTCCGCCTAATGTGAATTTCTTGTTTTCTTCATCCATTGTGATATCGCCGCATCCGGATACACAGCAGGTTCCCATACCACGAGCTACTACGGCAGCGTGAGATGTCATACCACCACGAACTGTCAGGATACCCTGAGCAGATTTCATACCTGTAATATCTTCCGGTGAAGTTTCAAGACGTACAAGAACAACTTTTTCTCCTCTTGCAGCCCATTCAACAGCGTCATCAGCTGTAAATACGATCTTACCGCAGGCAGCTCCAGGAGAAGCTCCAAGTGCTTTTGCCATTGGTGTAGCAGCCTTAAGTGCTGCAGCATCAAACTGCGGATGAAGCAGTGTATCCAGGTTACGAGGATCGATCATTGCAACTGCCTCTTCTTCTGTTCTCATTCCTTCATCAACAAGATCACATGCGATCTTCAGAGCAGCCTGAGCGGTTCTCTTACCGTTACGTGTCTGAAGCATGTACAGTTTACCATGTTCAACAGTAAACTCCATATCCTGCATATCTCTGTAGTGTGTTTCCAGCGTCTTGCATACTTCTTTGAACTGTTTGAATGCTTCCGGGAATTTCTCTTCCATTTCAGAAATGTGCATTGGTGTACGAACACCGGCAACAACGTCTTCACCCTGAGCATTTGTAAGGAATTCTCCGAACAGTCCGTTATTTCCTGTAGCCGGGTCACGTGTAAATGCAACACCTGTACCACAGTCATCACCCATGTTACCGAATGCCATCATCTGTACGTTAACAGCAGTTCCCCATGAATACGGGATATCGTTATCACGACGATATACGTTAGCTCTCGGGTTGTCCCAAGAACGGAATACGGCTTTGATTGCTCCCATTAACTGTTCCTTCGGATCAGACGGGAAATCAGCACCGATTTTTTCTTTATATTCAGCTTTGAACTGATTAGCAAGTTCTTTCAGATCGTCTGCTGTAAGTTCAACGTCCTGTTTAACGCCTCTTTCAGCTTTCATCTTGTCGATCAGTTCTTCGAAGTATTTCTTACCTACTTCCATAACTACATCTGAATACATCTGGATAAATCTTCTGTAGCAGTCCCAAGCCCAACGAGCATTGCCGGACTTTTCAGCAAGTACAGCGACAACTTCTTCGTTCAGACCAAGGTTCAGGATTGTATCCATCATACCTGGCATAGATGCTCTTGCACCAGAACGAACTGAAACAAGAAGAGGATTCTCTTTGTCACCGAATTTCTTTCCTGTGACTTCTTCCATCTTTGTGATAGCTTCCATGATCTGTGCCATGATTTCATCATTGATCTGTCTTCCGTCTTCATAGTACTGTGTACAAGCTTCTGTTGTGATTGTGAAGCCCTGAGGTACCGGAAGTCCTAAAGCGGTCATTTCAGCAAGGTTGGCACCTTTTCCACCAAGCAGGTTTCTCATGGTAGCGTTACCTTCTGTAAACATGTAAACCCATTTTGTTGCCATTTTACTTTTCCTCCTCGTATTTGATTGAAAAAATAGATGTATATAAAACATGAAAAGCACGACTTTACAAACTGAATAAAGCCGTCGCTCCCCTTATCTTATAACCCCAATCATGCGGTTTTCCGCACTAATATTGTAAAGGTTTTGGTAAAATTCGTCAAGCGTTTTTCCTGATGTTGGAATATTTCTCTCCATTACTTTATAATTCTCTACTTTTTACTCAGTTTTCTGTTTCTGTCGGTTCCTGATCCGCATTTTCGGTGAGATATTCCACAAACCTCTCTGCTCCGTCGCTGTGCGGTGCATTTACTAGGATGGCCACATATACCTCGTCATAATTCAGACCAAACGTTTCTTTTATAAATCCGGTATTTGCAAAAATCAGACTGCCGGATATAAATCCATCCTGTTCTGCATAATCCTCATAGATTTCCTGCGTACAGATCAGCACATCGACCGACTGTGCTCCAATGAGTGTCGTAAGCGCGATTTTCGAATTCGACTCTTCGTTGTCCGCACTGAGGTTCGCATTGATCGTAACAACATCGTTTTTTCCCTCAGCCCCCATCCAGTCTTTCACATCATCACGGAGCGTTTCGATCTGATCCGCATCCATATTGGCACCAAGTATCGCCACACTTACAAGCTCATTTCTCTGCATTCCCTGATACATCGTAAATCCCAGATAAATGAGGGCGACAACCCCAAGTGCAACGGCAAACCATAATTTGTAATATGTCCATATGTAATCCAGTTTTTCCGGAAAGTTCATGGATTTCAGCTTCTCAATTTCCATCTGTCGTTTCTCTTTTTTCGTCAGATCCGATTCATACTTATGCTCCATTGGTATTTCTCCTGTTTCTTTTTTCGTCTTTCTATGCCTTCGAAGGAACGTGTAATCCCCTTTTTGAAAGTATAACATATTTCCTATGAAATGCATCTCATTCTTGTTTATTTCATAGACTTTTCATATTTGATGTTCCTGCTTTTCATTGCTTTTCCCCTGCCTTTTCAGTATACTGTATTTAGGATATTTTACGTAAGAAAAGAGGTATTCCCAATGAACAGATTATTTAACATCGACAATCCGGTGATGCAGTTTCTGTCAAAAATGTTCGATTTGGTCGTGCTGAATCTCATTTTCATTTTGAGCTGCATTCCCGTCATCACAATCGGTGCTTCGATCAGCGCCCTCTACTACGTGTGCCTGAAGATGCTCCGCGGAGAAGATCCTTATATATGGCAGAACTACTGGAAAGCATTCCGACAGAATTTCAAACAGAGTACGATTGTGTGGCTGCTCTTTCTTGCGGCTGTTGTGATCCTCGGAATGGATTTCTACATTATTAATTCTCAGGATACTGTGTTTTTTGCGATCGTCCGCGTTGCTCTCTGGATCGTATGCGGGATTCTTGCCTGCATATTTATTTATGTATTCCCGATCATCTCGCATTTTGTATGTACGACAAAACAGGCAGTCAAAAATGCCGTACTGATGACGGTCGGCCATCTTCCATACAGCATTCTGCTTTTCCTGCTTCACGGGATTGTATTGTTTCTCTGCCTGTATTCCGCAAATACATTTGCCCTTGTGATCGTACTCAGCGGAGTCTGCGGATTTTCCGTGATTGCTTTTACAGCCTGCATTATTTTCGACCGGATCTTCAGAAAATATGAGCCGGAGACTCCTCCCGCTCCCGAGAATCCGGATGGATTGATGATGGAATAATGGAATAATAGAATCGAACGCATTCATGATCATAGCCATAAAAAAGTCCTTGTCGCGCAAAACGCAGCATGGACTTTTCCTTTTCATTATTAAATTACCGCGCTTTTCCAACCTGGCCTACAGCATTTTCTGTACCCTGCAGGGTACCCCGTATGCCACAGCATTTGCCGGAATATCTTTCGTCACAACACTTCCTGCACCAATGGTTGTATTGTCTCCGATCGTTACTCCCGGCAATACGATCACACCGGCGCCAAGCCAGACTCCATTTCCAATGCGGACTGCTCTGTTATACTGCATACCCTGTCGGCGAAGATCGGCGTCAAGCGGATGTTCCGCCGTAGCGATGGTGACATTCGGTCCGATCATCACATCATCTCCAATGATCACATCCGCGTCATCTACAATGGTCAGGTTAAAATTAGCATAAACATTTCTCCCCAGATAACAATTGCAGCCCCAGTTTACACGCAGAGGCGGCTCGATTACGCAATCTTCTCCGATAGAGCCCAAAAGCTCTTTTAGTATTTCTTTTAATCTTTTGCGGTCAGAAGGCCTGGTATGATTGAACTCATACATCAGGTCATTCATTTTCCATTGTTTTTCGTACAGAGCTGGATCGGTGCTGTTGTATAATTCTCCGTCTTCGGGAATCTCCGCCACTTTTTTATTATTCTCCAATTCTCCCATCTGTGTTTTTCCTCCTGTTTTCAAGTACGCCTCGGCGTACTTGCTGCGAGGTGCGCGTCATGCTTTGCATGACACAATACATCTGCGCACCTCTGCAATCCGCCGGAGGCTTTATCTTGGAAGGAGATTGGACTCCCACCAAGACATATTTGTCGCAACTCACCACCTATAGAGGTGGGAGTCATATCTTCTTTCAAGATAAAAAGGCGATTTCCCCTGAAGGAAACCGCCTCTATTTTGGAACTGTTTTATTTAACCTTTAATTCCGGACTGCGCAACACCTTCGATGAACTGCTTCTGGAAAATGAAGAACAGTACGATGATCGGGATAACCGCCATAACTGCTCCGGCCATCTGCATCGGATACTTGGTTGTGTACTGTCCCTGCAATGTAGAAAGGGCAGGACCAAGTGTCATCATCTTCGGTGATGTATTTACGATCAACGGCCACATAAAGTCATTCCATGCAAACTTCGCTGTAAAGATTACCAGTGATACAATACCCGGTTTTATGAGCGGAAGCATGATCTTTCCAAAAATCTGGAAACGGTTGCATCCGTCAAGCAGCGCTGCCTCTTCCAGTTCCTTCGGCAGAGACATGAAGAACTGTCTCAGGAGGAATGTACCGAACGCACTGAAAAGGTTCGGAATGAACAGAGCCGGAATCGTGTCCAGAAGACCCATCTTCTGGATGATCAGATACTGAGGAATCAGGAAAATCTGTCCCGGAACCATAAGTACTGATAAAATAATGACAAAAATAATGTTTTTGAACGGGAAGTCGATTCTGGCAAATCCATATGCCGCCATGGAACAGAAGGATACCTGTACCACAGTTGTGACTACCGTTGAAATGATTGTGTTCAGGTACACCCTTGCAAACGGGAGTGCCGAAACGATCTGCGCATATGCATCAGTCAAAAACTGCTTCGGGAAGATCGTCGGCGGAATCTGCATTGCTTCGCCAACGCTCTTAAATGATGTAAGCACCATCCAGATGAACGGGAACACCATAATTCCAACTCCGGCAAGAAGAATCAGATGCACGAAAAAATGTCTTACATTTGCTTTGTTTTTCATCTTTTTTCTCCTTCCTAGTCGTAATTAACCCATTTCTTCTGACCAATCAGCTGGAATACTGTAATCAGCATGATGATCGCGAAGATAAAGATTGAAATAGCTGCTGCATATCCTTTATATCCGTAGTCGAATGCCTTCCGATAGAACAGCATTACTACTGTCTGGGTAGATTCGTACGCCGGATTTGTCTTTCCTACCATCATGTAGATTACATCGAATACCTGGAATCCACTGATGATAGAAGTAATCATAACGAAGAAAATCGTTGGTGACAGCATCGGAATCGTAATCTTGAAGAACTGAGCGAAAGGACCAGCTCCGTCAATTGCCGCCGCTTCATAATAAGATTTTGAAATTCCCTGCATACCTGCCAGAAGAATAATCATATTATATCCGACAGTCATCCACAGACCAACTATCATGATGCAATATAGTGCTGTCTTCGGGTCTGTCAGCCATCCGTGCCCTTCTCCTCCAAGGGCACGAATCGCGCTGTTAAGAATACCCATTTTTTCATTGTAGATCCATTTCCATACCATGGAAACTGCCGCTGCCATTGTTACGGATGGAAGGAAATACAATGTTCTGTAAATGGACGTTCCTTTAATTTTGGAATTCATAAGTGCTGCAATGCAGATTGACAGGAATAATCCAACCGGTACAGTGATGATTACATATTTCAGCGTATTACCGAAGGTTCTCCACACCTCTTTATCCTGGAACATCTCAATATAATTCTGAAGTCCGACAAATGTTGATACATTAAATTTATTTACATCATTAAAACTGAACCACACGTTCTGAATAAAGGGCCAGATATAGAACACCAGAAGTCCAATGGTAACCGGCGCAATAAATACATAGGCCGCAAACCAGTCTTTTTTCTGGCGGCTCGTTGCTTTTTTCTTCGGCACGGTCGTTTTCACTTTACCACCAGTCATATTCTCACCTACTTCATCTACTATTTTGCAAGGAGAGCGTCTGCTTCTTCCTTAAGCTGGGCACAAGCATCTGCCAGAGTAAGTTCTCCGCTGTAAGCCTGTTTCAGGTAGTTTGCTTCCATATCATAAAGTTCTGCTGCTACAGAGCAAACCGGAAGCGGATAAGCTTCTTCTGAATGATTGGTATATGCTGCAAGGTTGTAAGCTTCATTCGCTTTTGCAAAGTATTCCTGAGCATCAGATCTTGCAGAAATAACTACACCTGTCTCGCCCTGGATCTTCTGAGCTTCAGAGCTTCCAAGCCAGATTGCGAATTCGATAGCTGCATCTTTATTCTTGCTGCCTTCATATACTGCATATCCAAGACCGTTGATACAGTTGTCTTCTACACCGTTGAAGGTCGGGATTTCTACACAGTCGATCTTGTCAGCGATTGCATCGTTGCTTGCATATTCCGGAACCATGTAAGAACCTGCAAAGTTCATAGCAAGCTGATTTCCTTCGAACATTGCATCAGCAGAAGTTTCTGCAAGAGATGCTGCACTCGGAGAAAGTCCTTTGTCGATGAAGTCGATCCAGCACTGGATACCTTCCATTGTCTTCGGATCTGTGTATCCTGTTTCTGTCTTGTCTTCATTTAAAATGTATCCGCCGTTAGCGTATACGGTCTGATAGTACCATGTCTGGAAGTCAACTGGGCATGCGAATGGATATACACCGTCATCCAGTCCTGCTGCCTGTAATTCTTCTGCCTTAGCAAGCAGATCTTCATAAGTCATATCGTCTGTCGGATATTCCACATTTGCTTTGTCAAAGATTTCTTTGTTATACCATAAAGCATTGGTATCGAAATCTTTCGGTACTGCGTAGTTTACACCATCACGAACGTAGTTATTTACCAGAGCTTCTGGGAAGCTGTCGTTGATATCAGAAGCTGCAACTGCATCTGTCAGATCTGCAAGGATTCCGCCTTCTACATAAGAGTCAAGATGCAGTACGTTGAGCCAGAATACATCCGGAGCTTTTCCGCCGGTTGCGGCTGCTTCCAGTTTTGTCCAGTATTCTCCACCTTTGTATGGTGTAAGCTGGATCTCGATCGTTACATCTTCATGTTCTTTCTCATAAGCTTCTACCATAGCTTCCATAGCCGGTCTCTGATTCTCGTCCCAGATACCGAATGTCAATTCTGTCTTTCCGCCGGAGCTTGCTGATCCGCCTTCTTCTTTGCTGCCGCCGCATCCTGCTAAAAGAGATACGCTCATAACTGCTACCAGTCCTGCTGCTGCCAGTTTTTTGAAATTCTTTTTCATAATTTACACACTCCTTTTCTTCTAGGTTATTGGATTTTATCTTACTGAACCTGGCCGTTCAGAAGACAGTGATTTATATGATGCTTCTCATTCCCCCGAGAAGCCGCATATCTTAATTACGGAACGTATCCAGTTCCACCACTCTTCCGCCATGCAACCGTGATTCTTCCGCTGCAAGCGCACAATAATGACTTTCCATCGACTGTTCCAGAGATGTCACATACGGGCTTTCTTCCTTTTCTCCGCTAAGTACATCCAGGAATTCTTCGATCATCTTCACATCTCCGCCGCCATGTCCTGAGAAATCATCCGAAAGACTTGCCACATCAATTCTTTCTTCTGTGACATCTGCGTTAAATCTGCGGATTACAATTTCATTATCTTCTATTTTTCCTGCCATATTCACGATCATCTCACCTTCGGTGCCCATGAATTTGGCGTATCTGGCAATTTCTGCTGTAAAGCCGCACATCGTAAAGCTCATCGTCGTTCCGTCTGTCATGTTCAGGTTCACGACCTGATGGTCAACTACATCGTTGTCACAATGATATACACATCTGCCGTAACGTCCTTCCCGGATTGCATCGTACAGCTTCTCTTCTGTCACTCCATCCGGGACCAGCACATCTAGCGGCCAGTTTCTGTTTCCCTTGCGATATCCGGCGGCCTTATTATCCAGATAGATCGCCTCTGCATCGAACGGACATGTTTCTTTCGCTTTGCATCCGTCCATACACCGCATCGCACAACCTTCCGGTGCCTTTTCCTTTTTGAAAAGATAGGTGCTTCCGAACGAACTCAACGAATCACATTTCTTTCCTGCCAACCACAGATATAAATCCATATCGTGGCAACACTTTTGCAGGATCATCGGACTCGTTTCATTGGAATTTGACCAGTTTCCTCTCACAAAGCTGTGTGCCATGTGGTACCATCCTACATTTTCTACAGCCATAATGGATACCACAGCCCCGATTTTTCCGGCATCCAGAAGTTCCTTTACTTTTCTGTAGATCGGTGTGTAACGAAGTACATGGCACACCACAACTTTCCGGTCACATTCCCGTGCTACTCTCACCAGTTCTCTGCACTCATCAAGCTCCGGCGAAATCGGCTTCTCAAGAAGTAAATGGTATCCTTTTCTGAGGGCCGGTATTGCATGTCCTACATGCTGTCTGTCCTGCGTTGCAATAAACATAACATCCGCAAGTTTCTCTTGTTTCAGCATTTCCTCTGCGCTGGAAAAACATTTTTCCTCCGGTATGTCATACTCTTCGGCTGTAAGTCTGACCTTTTCCGGATCCACATCGGCAATTGCGACTATTTTCATCTTTTCCGGGAAAATCTTTGCAGCTTTGGCATATGTATCTCTTCCCCTGCTGCCAAGTCCCGCAATCGCAACCGTGATACATCTTCCCATTATCATTCTCTCCTTTATGTGTAATTACATATTTCTACTATGCAATCTCATAAGTCTGTTTTTCAAAGTCAACCGTGACTGTTGTGCCATCGGCAAATGTGGTTTTCTGAACATTAGCATCCCCGTTTACCAGTTCATGACGAACCATTTCACACTTGGCCACTTTCTCGTGCAGATCACTTACTACTTTACATCTTCTAATATCTTCTTCAATCGTTCCTTTCACATCCGACTCAAAAGAACCGTCTGTATTCGGATATGCTCCTTCACGGATCAGATACGGCGCCCCGCCGTTGAGAAGCGCATACAGCATATAATCTTCCTTTTCACTTACTCTGTCCATCATCCACGGTTCAATCACACAGTCATGATAGACCAGATTATATAGCGGAACCGGAATCCCTTCCTTCGGTGTCCCCGGAGCACGCATCATGAAATCATACGGTGCGTAATGGCAGAACACCAGGCTCGGTACACTCCAGTCGCTCACCTCTTCCGAACTCGGAAGAATGTTCTTGGAGAGCAGGTATTCAAAGCATCGGTTTCTGTAATCATAGCAGTCTTTCCGTGTCATTCTGTGATATGGGTTTGCACATTCATCCCCTTCATTACAGGTAAATACATCCAGATATGCACAGTCCAGATGAATGTCATGCTCTTCCAGGCTGCTGAAATTCCGTTTCACATAGTAAGGTGCCTGTGTTCCGCAAAGAAATGTCTGCGGTCCGCCCGCCCATCTCTTATGTCCCGGTACCGTGCCGTCTGCAAGCACGCACGCATAATGCTCGTCATAGCTCGGTGCGGTCAGATAATAATCCCTGTACTGGTCATGAATCCCAAACATGTATCCCAGTTCCTGCATTGTGTCGGCTAGGGATTTCATTCCTTCCCAGCCACCTGCTTCCGCGCATGCCGGCGTGTAATCCGGATGCTGATTATCATACCCCGGCTGAGCCCATCCGTCAAGATGCAGGTAAAGCTTCTCCACACCCAGCTCATGAAGCTCGCGCATCTCCTTCTCACGCTCCGCGAACGTGACAACACGATTATTCTTCTCCGGATCTGCCGGATCGAAGAAATCGGAATTTTCCTGGACAGCCGTCTTGATTCCTTTATGTACAAATGCACATCCAATCAAATCATCTACCGACGGATTCTTTGCCGCCTTTTCAGCCAGCGTCTTAAGCCGTCCCTGTTCTTTCACATAGGTTCTGTACACCTTGCAGAGATCGTTGTAGTCACAGTCATTCAGGAAGCTGTATCTCATGATTCGGCGATACTCCATTTTCCCGAGACTCGGCTCATGCCATGTACCCACATGTGTATACGGTCCACCTGTCGGATGTTCCGCATAATATCCTGCATTCCACGGTGTTACACAAATCGCAATATATCCTGCGCGGTCTTTGACCTGCCCGTACCATGGCATATATCCGCCCGCTGTCCCGAAAAATCCGTCAAATGGGATAGGAGCCATCTCAGTCTCCCAGGTATTCGGTATCAGGAGCCCCTGCTGATGATTCAGAAGCGTATACCACTTCTCGTTCTTTTCATCAAACTCCATCTCACCAGGCCAATAGATCTTCCGAACCGTAAGTCCTTCCTCGTTAAGCGGAACCCATTCGAAGAACACATCACTGCTTGCCGCTTCAACCCATACAATCGTATCGAAGGAATAAGGCACAGTCTGATTCCCAACTTTAAATCCCTCATAATGGCTCCGGATTCCTTCCCCAACTCCGGATGTAATGACATCGCGGCTGATTGAAAGCGCGTCTTCAAAATTCAGAATTCCCTCTTCGCATTCCAGTCTGGGCTGAAAACCTTCTCTGAATTTCCATGTCACACCATCTCTGGTAAATGTGACATGTCCGCTCTCATTCACTTGAATCTCCAGATTGTTTACATTTACGCTTGTCATATTGTTCCTTTCCTTTGGCAATTATGCCTATATTCATCATTTCTATGAATTTATTATAATTTATTTTGCACAACTCTGCTTACGTGATTGTCTATCCTTATTGTCTTATTGTCCTTAATCTGGTATAATATTGACCAAAGAAATGGATTTTAAAGCTCAGGAGATGGTAAAAATGACTTATATCAAGACAAATCTGCACCGTGAAATCGTCATTGATTCTATCATCACGCTTCATTATTTTGAATATATGAAAGATTTCGTATTTCGCGGAGAGGCACATGACTTTTGGGAGTTTTTATATGTAGATAAGGGGACGGTATCGGTGCGCTCCGATGACCGATGGCTGACACTGAATACAGGAGATGTGATTTTCCACAAGCCGAATGAATTTCACGCGATCAAATCCATAGGGAAAAATGCGCCGAATCTGGTGGCCATTTCCTTTACCAGCCATTCAGAAGGCATGAAATATTTTGAAAATATGAGCTGTACACTGGATAAAAGTGAACGTTATCTGATCTCACAGATCATCACGGAAGCCAAAGACACATTTTCCACACCGATTCACATTCCTTCAGTCGAACAGGTTCTTTTGCGCGAGAAAACCCCTTTTGCTTCGCAGCAGCTGATTCTGCTTTATCTGGAGCTCTTTTTGATCACTGTTCACCGAAACCATCAAAGTATACACGCTCTGGGAGCATCGTCAGAACGGTTGAGACCTACAAAGCATTTCCAGCTGGATACGGTTGCCGCAGAAAGCCTCGAAAATTCCGACGAAAAGGATTCCAGTAAGAATATCCTGTTTCAGCATGTCATACAATATCTGGAATTCCATATATGCGAGTCCCTGTCCGTTCCCCAGATATGCAGTTCCTTCTCCGTCAGCCGCTCCGCCCTTCAGGCGTTGTTCCACGAAAAGCTGGGATGTGGTGTGATCGAACATTTTAATAAGATGAAAATCGACCGTGCAAAAGACATTATCCGCGACGGCAATATGAACCTGACCGAGATTGCCTATTATCTTTCCTACAGTTCTCTGCCGTATTTTTCCAAACAGTTCAAGAAAGAAACCGGAATGTCACCACTGCAGTATTCTAATTCTGTGAAAGGGATTACAGAGGCACTGCGGAAATCGGAAGAATAAAATCGAGCCCGGAAGGATTACTCCCTCCGGGCTCTTATGTTTCATCCGATGATCTGATCTCTCTCGATCACGCATTCATGCTTCTTGTCTTTTGTATTATAATTGATTCCCACAAGCAGAATATCACCTGTATAATTCTGAACTGTCTCCGGATACTTCTTCTCCTTAATCTGCGACATCGCTCCCCGTGCTGTCTGATCCCACTTCAGTTCTATCCGCTATTGCTATATCTATATTATAGGGATTTTTTGAAACAGTGTAAAGCCTTATTAAATTTTCCTTCGGCTTGGAATGCAGTTCATTATTCTATTTAAAGTCCGCCTTTAAAAATGCCTCATAGCATCTCACAGCTTCATAAATGTCTGCCTTGCTGGTCAGCTCCCACGGTGCATGCATACACATAACAGCAACACCACTGTCAATCACTTCCATTCCATAGACCGCCATCAGATACGCAATCGTTCCGCCTCCACCGACATCAACTCTTCCCATCTCAGAGGTCTGGAAATTGACGTTATTTTCCTCCATGACTCTTCGAAGCTGTGCGATATATTCCGGATTTGAATCATTCGATCCGCTCTTTCCGCCGCTTCCTGTGTATTTGTTGAATACCGGCCCGTGTGCGAAATAAGCACAATTCTTCTTCTCGTAAGCTTCTTCAAACATCGGATCGTAAGCAGCACTTACATCAGAAGAAAGCATCTTCGAGTTGGCAAGTGCACGTCTCAACGTCAATTCATTGTATTCTCCCATCAGTGCAATCAGTTCGGCGACTGTATTTTCAAAGAATCTGGAAGTCGCCCCGCTTGCGCCGACGCTTCCGATTTCCTCCTTATCGATCAGAATGCAGCAGGAAGTTCTTTCAACTTCTTTCTCTGCGAGCATTGCCATCAAGGATGTAAATGCACACACGCGGTCGTCCTGTCCATAGGCCATGATCATGCTGCGATCCAGTCCGCACTCTTTCGCTTTCCCAGCCGGAACGATTTCCAGCTCAGCCGACAGAAAATCTTCCTCTTCGATTCCATAATAATCATGGAAAAGCCGGAGCATTTCTGCTTTTACCGCATCCTTCTCTTCACCTTTTAACGGGCGGTTTCCGATGACCAGATCCATTTTTTCACCGTCAATAAATTTATCTGCATTCTGCTCCATCTGCTTGCGCCCGAGATGTGGCAGAAGATCTGTAATTATAAATCCCGGTTCGTCATCCTTTTCGCCAATCACAATATCCGTCTTCGTTCCGTCCTTGCGGATCACAACTCCATGGATTGCAAGCGGCATCGCAACCCACTGATACTTCTTCACACCGCCATAATAATGGGTATCCAGGTAAGCAACCTCCTGCTCCTCATAAAGCGGATTCTGCTTGATATCAATTCTCGGCGAATCAATATGAGCCCCCAGAATATTCATACCATTCTCAATCGGCTGCGTTCCTGCCTGGAAGAGGATGATTGCCCGTCCCATATAATCCATATAAACTTTATCACCGGCTTTTACCGATTCTTTATTTTTCCGGAGTTCCTTCATGTCCCGGTATCCGGCTTCCTTTGCAAGACGAATTGTCTCTCTGACACATTCTCTCTCCGTCTTTCCCGCATCCAGACATTCCCGGTACTGCTTATTCACCCTCTCCAGCTCCTCCAGATGCTTCTCATCATAAATCTTCCATAAGTTCTCTCTTACCATTTCCATACCTCCTGCTCCAGGAAGACCCCCATCTTCCTATCATCATAAATTCCCACCGATTTCAGTAGGCATACTCATTATAGACCTTATACATTAGCTACGCTTGCATAATTATCCACACATTTTGTCCAAAAATCCGTGGGGACGTTTCTTCTGCCACGATGCTGGGGTCAAAAGGTATTTCCAACTAATTAAATAACTACTATTGATGAAAAACATATGGTATAATCATCTTATCAAATAAAGGTGGTTTGCATATGTCTTTTAAAACAAATGATGTAGAACAGTTATCTCTGTTCGATAGTTTTTTAAACCTCACTGCACGTGAGCAAAAAGCGTTAGAAAATTCCTGGGCAAAGGTTTTCGCAGAAGAAGTGTTCCCTAAAATTGATGAAAAACCTTTTGCTGTTTTATATAGTGATAAAGCTTCACGGCCAAACACTCCTGTTAACGTAATCATCGGAGCATGCATCATCAAAGAATTGTTTGATTACTCT